>CAJJAS010000001.1 GCA_905182245.1 gamma proteobacterium HTCC2207
TCCCAAAGGCTTGGTCAATATAGTGACTGGTCGCACCGCGGAAATTGGTGCCGAAATCACCAGCAACCCCATTGTTCGCAAAGTAACCTTCACGGGCTCTACCCCGGTGGGCAAGCAGTTAATGGCCGAATGCGCCCAGACCGTAAAGCGGACCTCTATGGAACTGGGGGGCAATGCACCCTTTATTGTTTTTGATGATGCGGATATCGATGCCGCGGTTCAGGGGGCCATGGTGTCCAAATATCGCAATGCAGGGCAGACCTGCGTCTGCTCCAATCGCCTGATTATTCAGGCCGGAGTGTACGATGAATTTGCGGCTAAATTAGCAGATGCAGTAAAGGGCTTAAAGGTTGGCAATGGTGCCGAAGAGGGCGTAACTGTCGGCCCACTAATTGATGAAAAAGCCGCCAATGGGGTCTGTGCCTTTATTGATGATGCTGTGGCCAAAGGTGCAACTGTGACTCTGGGTGGCGGACGAAGTAAGTTGGGGGGTAACTTTGTTGATCCCACCATTCTCACCAATGTCAGTCGCGATATGCGAGTTTTCTCTGAAGAGATTTTTGGCCCAGTCGCACCACTGTTTAAGTTTGAAACCGAAGAAGAAGTGGTGCAGATGGCCAACGACACAGAGTTTGGTTTGGCTGCCTATTTTTACTCGCGAGATATTGGTCGCGTGTACCGTGTTTCAGAGCAGCTTGAGTACGGCATTATTGGTGTCAACGAAGGTATTATTTCCAATGAGATGGCACCCTTTGGGGGCGTAAAAGAATCTGGCAGTGGCCGCGAAGGTTCTAAATACGGTATGGATGACTATATGGCAATCAAATATATCTGTGTCGGTGGTATCGATCAGTAACTTAATAAGCACAGAAAACCTAAGTAAATAGAGCGTAGCCGATGACACATTTAATTTATCCGACAACTAACTTTAAGGCCATTGAACAGATCACCATCGAACGGGGTGAGGGCTGTTATGTGTGGGATAAAGACGGTAATAAATATCTTGAGGGTCTGGCTGGCCTCTGGTGCACCGCCCTGGGTTATGGCAATCAGGAGCTAATAGATACCACCACCGAGCAGATGAGCAAGCTCACCTTTAGCCATATGTTTGGTGGTAAGACCCATCAGGTAGCCATAGATCTCGCCGACAAACTGGCGGAGATGATTCCTATGCAGGATGCCATGCTGTCCTTTGGCAACTCCGGCAGTGATGCCAACGATACCCATATCAAATTGCTGCGCTATTACCACGAAGCCATCGGCAAGCCAGAGTGCCGTAAAATTATTGCTCGAGAGCGCTCCTATCATGGGGTCACCGTGGCCGCTGCGTCTCTCACTGGATTGCCTGTCACACAGAATCACTTTGATCTGCCAGTAGATGCCCTTGGAATACTGCGCACGGATCACCCGCACTATTATCGTGGTAAGCAGGGTGAAGAATCGGAAACCGAATTTGTCGATCGTATTGTCGGCAATCTTGAAAATATGATTGTGCGTGAAGGCCCAGATACCATCGCCGCCTTTATCGCTGAACCTATAACCGGTGCCAGCGGCGTTATTGTGCCCCCCGCAGGCTATTACCAGAAGGTGCAGGCAGTTCTTAATAAGTACGACATTATGTTCTGGGCCGACGAAGTAATTACCGGTTTTGGTCGCACCGGCAATGACTTCGGTTGCACGACTATGGGCATTGAATCTCCCGATATGATGACCTTTGCTAAGCAGCTGTCGTCTGCCTATATGCCCATTAGTGCCTCAGCTATTCGACGTGAGATGTATGACGCCATGATCGAACAGAGCGCCAATGCCGGTGCCTTTGGCCATGGTTACACCTACTCTGGTCATCCAGTCGCCTGCGCGGTCGCCCTAAAGACTTTGGAAATATACACACGCGATAATATTTTTGAGAAAGCCGCTGTCACTGGTGAGTATCTGCAAAAGCGTCTGGCAGAATTCCGTGATCATCCGCTGGTCGGCGAAGTTCGTGGTATGGGTTTGATTGGTGCTATAGAGCTAGTCGCGAATAAAGAAACTGGTGCGCCTTTCGTCGGGGGTGCCGTGGGAGGCTATGCGCAGAAAGTCGCGCAGGATAATGGCCTACTAATTCGTGCAGTGGCCGGTTCGAGTCTGGGCTTCTGTCCGCCATTGATTATTACCAATGAACAGATTGACGAAATGATGGCCGCGGTGGCTATCGCTCTAGATGCTACGTTGGAGCACTGTAAGAAAGAAAATCTATTGGTGTAGATGGTAGGGCTCGTTACCTGGTGGCAAAGAGATCTCTCGTCGCTACGCTCTGTCGAGATGACAGGGGGGGTTACTGGAGATGAAATGGTGGGGTCGCTGGAAATGAAAGTGCGGGCTACTCGACATCAGTAACCGCTACAAAAATTAAATAAGTCTCTCGAAGTCACACTTCTGTATGCGCAATGCCTACAGCGTCATAACTTTTCTGTGCTGCATCTCTGATCTCTCACCCCTCCCCAAGAAACTGCGCCCTGGTTCCTGTTTTTACTTTTCCAAGTCACTAGTCTGGCCGCGCTTAGATGTGAAAGAAGCAAAAAAACATAAACTTAATCACAGAGGACGCCATCATGGCTCTAGCACAAGCAATCAAAAAAAATGCTCTATCACTAGCAGTAAAACAAACCTCTTATAAACAAAATGTTGTGGCGGTCAATACGTTGGTCACCAGTGTTCTTTCATCAAGTTTACCGACTCTTAATCAAAACCCGCCAGACTGGGCTGAGTTTGTCACTGCCTATGAAGCGGCAGATGCAGGCGCTTTGACCTGGGTTAATAATGTTATGGCGCGATTACTTAATGTGCCCGATGAAATAAAAAACTATAACGATAGCATTACCCAGCTATTGGCCAATGCCAAAATGCAGGCCCAGACTCTAGAAACTGACCCTACCAATAAAGGTGCTCTAAGTGGCTTGAATTCAGATTTAGCCAATGTGAGCAGTACCCTAGGTCTAATTGTTACGTTTATTACGGGTGCCCTTAATGCTATTAAAGGCTTTAAAGATGAGTTGCCGACTCTAGCCACTAACCTGCAAACTATTGCCACTGATTCAACTAAAGCAGCCAGAGCTGATCAGGCGCAGATTGATAAGCTCAATGCAGATATTGATACGCTACATGCTGAAATTAAAAGTCTGACAGCATCGATCGTGGCTCTAGGTATCGTCGATGGTGTTGCTCTGACACTGGGTATTGTGGCTACTATTGCGGCGTTCCCTGAAGGCGCTCTAGTCTGGTTTGTACTTGGGCCTGCGATTGCAGTGGCCAGTACTTATATTGCTATCGATGGTCTTAAAATTAAGGCTGATAACGCAGCGATTAAAGCCGATGAAACGCAGATCACGGGTTTGACGGCAGACGTAGCTACGTTACATATACTGTCTAAAAACTTTGCGGCCATGTCTGCGCAAACGGTTGAGATTGAAACTAACTTGCAAGCGATTCTCACTGAATGGCAAGCTCTTGATGCGGATGTCGCCACTGCAGTTTCGGATATAAAAA
>CAJJAS010000002.1 GCA_905182245.1 gamma proteobacterium HTCC2207
TTCTGTGTTCCCAGTGGGCGCATCTGATCACCCATGATGGGCGGCTCAACTTTGATAACATTGGCCCCCTGCGCGGCCATGGTCATGGCGGCCAAGGAACAGGTGATCATGTTGGATAGTTCTATGACTTCGAGTCCCGCCAGAGGTTGGCGAGCGGTTGGGGTCTGTTGTGTCATCTTGCTTACCTCAGTTTTATTATTATTTTTTTTACTGATGTTATTAGGTTTTGTTTAGATCACTTTATCGTAAACACCCACCATTTGGCGATTTAGTGCGAGCAGCTGGCCATTGGGGTGATAAATCTTACCTTCAGTGTGTGCATAACCCTGACCGGCTTCAATGGCGCTGCATTCGTAGTAGAGCATGTCTTCTACGTCCAATTCAGCTCTGGGCTGCATAAATTCAACATTCCAGGTAATGGTGCTGGTGGGCGCAGGCGCACTTAGCATGGGCAGTATGGCGGGTGGCCAGGTGTCAATTAAGGCTAATATGGTAGCGTCGTTAAGGACTTCACTCGGTTTATCAAGTCGCATCCAGCCGGCAATAAGACTGTCGTTGGAGCCAGTAAAGGGCCGATTGTTATGGGTGTAGCGAAGATCGAAGTACTGCACGAAATCGGGAAGTTTGCCTTTGGCGAAAGGTAGCTTCACCGCATCTTTCTGGGCCACGGGGAATACCATGATGGGCAGATCGATATTAATGGAGGAGGTTCGCTGCCGGGTATAGCAGGCGATAATTTCAGTTTTAACCTCACCATTTTGCAGCAGCTGCCCTTCGATTTGCACGACGGATTTGCCCTCTGAAATTACTCTATGACGAAATTCGCAGTCGACATCTGCAATGGTGGCGCCACAGAAGTGAATATTGACGGTGCGCAGATCACGCCCGGTTAGTTCAACATTGGATTCTATATGAACGATAACCAGCGCGGCTGTCAGGCCACCAAAAATACTCCGTCCCTGGCCCCATTCTTCGCTAATAGTAAAAACCCTCTCGGTTTTGGCGAGGTCTCGATAATGCAAAAAATCCATGAAATTCCTTATTACTTCTTTATAGGTAATGTTGAAGGCTCGGTATCTGACACTAGGCCAGCCGCGGTGACTTAACCAATGAATGTTGTTTAGTTTCCACTGCTAGCCATAGAGCCGTAAAGGCTAGAAGGAGACCAATCGGTACTGAGGCCAAGACTATAACGCTGGTCATATCTGTTTGTGAGTAATACTATATTCATCCAAAAATAATAAAAAAGATAAGAATATGACTCAGCTAATATCCCAAAGCCTTAAATTACCCTGCGGTGCAGAATTGCCCAATCGTTTAGCCAAAGCGGCCATGACCGAAGGCCTGGCAACCGCCAATGGCGTGCCAACACCAGAGTTGGAGCGGCTCTATGGTCTTTGGAGTGATGGCGGTGCAGGCATGTTGCTTTCGGGTAATATTCAGGTGGATCGCGATCACTTAGAGCGCCCGGGTAATGTGGTAATTGACGCTAAGCCCAATGCGGCGATGCGTAAAGCACTGGCTAGCTGGGCAAAAGCTGGAACACGCAATGGCAATCACTTTTGGGCGCAAATTAGTCATGCTGGTCGCCAGACGCAAAAAATCGTTAACCCTCACCCGAAAGCACCATCGCCGATCAAGCTGGGTCTACCCGGTGGTCAGTTTGGTGAGCCAGTGGCCTTAACCAAGCCTGAAATTAAACAAATAGTGCGACGCTTTGGTGTCTGTGCCGCCGCCGTGCAAGAGGCCGGTTTTACGGGCGTGCAGGTTCATGCCGCCCATGGTTATCTGCTGTCGCAGTTTTTGAGTCCTCGCAGTAATCATAGGGATGACGAGTACGGTGGTGATCTGGCTAATCGTGCCCGCATGTTACTAGATGTGATTGCCTCGGTGCGCAAGGCTGTGGGGCCAGATTTTCCCGTCGCAGTAAAACTTAACAGTGCCGATTTTCAAAAGGGCGGATTTGATTTTGCCGACAGTTTGGAAGTTGTGCAGTGGTTAGAGAAGGCCAGTGTTGACCTTATTGAAATTTCTGGAGGTACCTATGAGCAGCCTAAGTTGCTGGGTGTTGCCGGAATGGAAGAAGAGGAAAAGCAGGAGGTTAAGGAATCTACCATGATTCGCGAAGCCTACTTTGTCGACTTCGCTCTGGCCATGCAAGAAAAGGTATCCATTCCTCTAATGGTCACGGGTGGTTTTCGCCAGCGTCGGGTGATGGAGCAGGCACTGGAAACGGGCAGTGCCGATCTGATCGGTTTGGGTCGCCCCATGTGTGTGATGGCCGATGCACCTAATCAACTGCTGGCAGGCTTAGACGAGTTGCCGCGCTATGAAGACAACCTGTCGTTGTTTCCCAGCTGGCTTTCATTTTTGAACACGTTTAAACCACTGCGCGCTCTGGCTACTTTTGCCGTGCAGTTCTGGTTTTATGGACAGATTTACGCCATTGGCCACAGAGGTCAAGCAGATGACAACCTCAGCGTATTTGCGGCAACGAAACAAAATATGGCTCTAGAGAAAAAACTGACTGCCAAGTAGCTGTCAGTTCAGCTCGCCACAGGCTTGATTGGCCGAAACTGCAATATCCATGAGTTTTGGGTTGGGTAAATCCAGACTCTCCATCAGGTCGATATATTCTGCTGGGCTGGTTATCTGCAGTCGGGGATTGTTGCGTTTTTCTTCACCAATACTGCTTACCGTCCAGCCTTTGTAATCATGGCCAGGATAGACTTTGCAGTTATCGGGCAGGGGTAAAAGCCGATTGAAGAGGCTGTTGTACTGCTGTTGGGCGTCGCCATTTTGGAAGTCGGTGCGTCCCGTGCCTCTAATTAATAAGGTGTCGCCGCTAAACAGCATGCCGCCTGTGTTGCTGGGTAAATAGAAGCTGTAGGAATCGTCGGTATGGCCGGGGGTGTAAATCACCTCTAGCGTAATATTCCCCGCGGTTAACTGATCTCCATCCTTAAAGTTTTCCGACAGGCAGTTCGCGACGGCCTGTTCACCCATCATCGTCGTGCAACCCGTTTGATCGCGCAGTGCCCCAAGGCCGGTAATGTGGTCGGCATGGGTATGGGTATCGAGGGCGATATGCAATTTAAGCCCCAACTGCTCAATTAACAGCAAGGTTTGCTCGGTACTGCTTAGCACGGCATCAATCAGTATGGCTTGCTGGGTCTTTTCATCCCCCAGTAGATAGCTGTAGGTAGATGATTCAGGGTGGAATAGCTGTCTAAAAATCATGGTTAGATCACTCCGTTGATTAGTGTGTTGACCAGGGTTATGGCGGCAATGGCAATCAGGGCCAGGGCAAAGACCTTCTGTAACTGGGGGCCAGCAATTTTGTCTGCAATCAAGCGTCCGCCTAACATTCCCAGTAAACCGCCGACGCATACTTTGGTTAGAAGTAGCCAGTCCACAGTGCCGCTGCTAGAAGAGACAAAGCTGGCAAATCCGGTGCCGCCAATCACGCAAATAATGAGCATCGATGTGGCCACTGCCTGACGCATGGACACCTGGGTAATAAAAAGCAGCGCAGGCACAATCAAAAAGCCCCCGCCAACACCAAAAAGTCCGCTTAACAATCCCACAAAGAGGCCGCAGCCAGTTAGTGCGGCAATGCATTTGGGACTGGTATCGAATTGATCTTCTGGGCTAAATCGACAGATGGGTTGAATCACATCATTTTTTTCATCACCTTGGCCAGAGCGCACAACATTAGCAAGGCCTGGCGCGGTGACCGTTTGCCGCCACATAATTCCCGCAATAATAAACGCCAGCGCACAGAAGCCGATCAGAAGCACTATGGGCGGTAGTTGGGCGCCGAGGTTTTTCCCAATAGGCGCCACCAATGCGCCGCCTAAGCCCAGTGCGATGGCCGGCACCCATAAAATATACTGGGCGCGCCAATTGCTGAGCGTTCCGATAAAGGCACTAACTGCAACGGCACCTAGGGCGATACCTATGGCGTCATTAATGGGTAGGCCGAGAAGTAGCATCAGCAGTGGCACAGCAAAGATTGAGCCGCCAGCGCCAGTGAGTCCCAGCACTAGGCCTATCACCAGGCCAATCACCACTGACATATTATTTATTCCAAGGCATACGGGCCAGAGCCATGCCCATACCGCAACTGTCGGTGACACCGGCGAATACCAGGCCAGCCCCGACAAAGGCTGATAGGCCATAAAACCCAGGACTGACAAAAAACCCCAAAGCCACGCCTATGACCACGAGAGATCCGGCAGTAATGCGCACCTGACGCTCTACGGAGATAACATTGCTGGTGCCTTTGGGCACATCGATACCCAGTTGCTTTATGGCATTGATGCCGCCTTCTATAATCACTAGCTCGTTGTCTATATCTCCCTGTAATTGTTCAGCTGCGCGAGTCGCGCGCTGGCCACTGGCGCAGAGCAAATACACAGGCTGGCTAGGGTCGTGGCTGTGCTTATTAAGGTAGTCTTGCAATGCGTCGCAGTGCAGATCCTGCAGGGGGAAATGAGCGCAGCCATCTAGAGATTCGGTATTTACTTCGGCTTGGGTACGCACGTCAATCACCTGGAGCTTTGTCTTAGGAGACTGATGCTTTTGGTTAAATTTACTGGCAGAAATATGTGTTACTGGCTTGTTCATGAGACACCTCAGTTAGGGCTATTTGTTCTAGTAGTTCTATTAGAGCGTAGGGCAGTAAATAGATTTTAGTACCGCAATAACCTGCATAGCCTCATCGCCACGCAGGCTGTAGAAAATGGTTTGCGCCTCGCGCCGAGTCTGTACTAACTCGGCTTTACGTAATGATGCTAAATGCTGTGATAGAGCAGATTGACTTAGGTCAGTTATTTGATTGAGTTCGGTTACGGATAGCTCGCCATTAATTAGGGAGCATAGAATCATTAGGCGATTCTGGTTGCCTAGCTGCTTAAGCAGATCTGCTGCTTCTGCGCTGTGTTTCTGCAATTCTTGCAGATCAGACTGCCCGATTTTGGCCATCATTTTATTAATGCTCTTTACTAATAAGTATAGAGATTTTATATTAGATATATCTACATTAGCAATGCCTAATATAAAATATTAGAGTTCTCACAGTCTAATGGGTGCAGCATCAGGGTTAGTTTTCTGTGGTGAGGGGCCAGATTTTCAGATGGTTCATGGCTATTTTTTCGCTGTCAGCGAGAAAGCGCACCAGAATAAAGTAGATATCTAAATCAAAACGGTCATCGCTGTCATCTCGAATCGGGCCATCTCGACCACTGTCAGATACTGCGCTAGCATTGAGTTGGCTGAGGGGCTGGCCGTTTGCATTGGGGAGTTGATAGCCTAAATCGTAAATATCTTCAAACGCACTGAGCTTGGCAATATAGCGCCAGCGGTCGATGATATGCCAGGCGACTAGCTCAGGGTCTTGTGGATTGCGCTCTTCCAAAACAATAGGTCCTGAATAGGGCCACTGTTTGATCTGATAGTTTTTAAGTGCTGCGGTCATGCGTTCATTATAAATCTCGGCAGACTCTGCACCATGACAGGCACCAAAACATTTTTTTAGTTGGCTGCGAAAGCAGGGCCTATTGCTGTTGCCTTCAAGGCCCAGTAATTGGTGACATAAAAAATACTGGTCAGCGAGCTTTTGTATTTGTTGTCCCGCCTGACGGGGTGAGCGAAAAAGGCCAAATTGCTGCTCTACGGTGGTGTCATCGGTTTCTATAGCTTCAATCGTTAGGCGCAGGTAGCCGTTGCTATCGGTAGAGCTCCGATACTGAAATAACTTTTTAACCTTGCGCAGGCGTCGATTATAGAGAGGGCTCAGGGCTTTTATCTGGTTGCTCTCGCGAATCTGAGCACCAAAGTCACTGGGCGCTAACTCAAAATCCACATGGGCAATTTTGGTGCTCATCTGTAGGTCTTTTGGGTTCTTGTGATCGGAACTAAAGTGGCTCATTACGCGGTTGCGAATATGAACGCTCTTACCTATATACAGTAGCACCGATTTTTGATCATAAAAATAATAGACCCCAGCAGAGCCGGGCAGTTTCTCAACGTCTTTGGGATTAAGTAATGTTGGCAGAGCCGGCCGTTTTAGCAGCATCTTACAGGTAGCGGCAATTTCGTCATCGTAAAATAACGCCGAAGACTTGAGAAAAAACTGATAGATCATCTGGGC
This sequence comes from gamma proteobacterium HTCC2207, assembly GCA_905182245.1. Taxonomy (GTDB): domain Bacteria; phylum Pseudomonadota; class Gammaproteobacteria; order Pseudomonadales; family Porticoccaceae; genus HTCC2207. The sequence continues at coordinate 6,155 of CAJJAS010000002.1, forward strand.
GTCATCAAGGGCCCGATGGCGGTTCTCGATGGACAGTTCAAAGCGCTCAATTATCTGTGACAGACCATGGCGTTTAAACTGAGGATACAGATTACGGCTAAATTTAACAGAACACAGAGGCTTGGCATTATAGCTAATGCCGACTCGCTCAAATTCATTCTTAGAAAGCCGTAGTCAAACCGAGCGTTGTGGGCCACCAGTGTGCGGCCTTCAAGCTTAGCCAGGAGCTCTTCAGCAATCTCAGAAAATTCAAGGGCCCCTCTCACCATTCCGGGACTGATGCCGGTTAGTTTCTGGATAAAAGGCGGTAGCGCCACTCTGGGGTCGATAAAGCTCTGCCAGGTTTCAATCAGCTCGCCGTTTTCAATCACCAGCAGACCGATCTCAATAATACGGTGATGCACGGCGTTACCACCGGTAGTTTCGCAGTCGAGCAACACCATCTTCTCAGGGAAACCTGAAGAGAGCTGGGTTGGGGGTGGTGTGTCGAGCCAGTTTAATTGCATTATCTAAATACGCAGGCCAGCCCACTTTTGATTATCAAGCGGGCATAAATAATTACGGGCATCTTAATTAGGGTGTACCTAGCTTACAAACCCTTTCCAGCTGGACATATAGGTAATAAAGGCTTCACCGAGTCCCTGTTCACGAAGATGATCGGTAGAAACAGGATTACTAACGGGGGTGAAGTTGCTGTCGGCATGCATCTGCAGAGGAAAGTCATGATGCAAAATAGCGGCTCTGCCGAGTAGTACAAAATCGATATCAGCTTCCATAGCAAGACGAACTTCATTGGGGTCCCGCAGTTTTCCGGCAATGCCTAAGGCGACATCGCCGCGCTCAAGTTCAGTGAAGTAGGACAGCAGACTGCGACCTTTAAAGGCCTCATCTTCTGGCTCTTTAAACGAATCCCACAGAGACATATCAAGAAAATCGATTTTTGCATCCGCGAGAATACGTTTGGCTACTTCAATGATATCTGGCAGGTGGACATCAAATCGCTCTGGGGACAGTCGCAGTCCGAGTAGGAAGTTCTTGGGACAGCGCGCGCGAATGCCCTCAATGATTTCTGTAATAGGGCGCATACGGTTTTCAATGCTGCCGCCGTATTTATCTTGACGCTGATTAACCGTACCACTCAAAAACTGCGCGAGAATATAGCCGTGAGCGCCATGAATCTCGACACCATCAAAGCCTGCAGTTACCGCTCTTTCTGCGCCCAGAATAAAGTCCTCGATAAGTTGATCGACCTGCTCCGTGCTCAGTGCCACCGCGCCGGTATCGGCATGGTCGGAGGGACATACTGGTGACTGTCCAATTAGCTCAGCCGGTGAACGCATTCCTGCATGGTGCAGCTGCACCACCGAAAGGCTGTCTTCATCATTAATACCTTTTGCCAGTCTGGTCAGTCCTTCTAGATGCTCATCACCAAAGATGCCGAGCTGCCCGGGGAAGCCCTGACCCACAGCCTGAACATGGGCTGCGCAGGTCATGGTCAAACCAAATCCACCCTTGGCACGCATGGTTAGCCAGTGATATTCGTCATCAGATAGTCGGCCATCAACATGACTTTGGGTATTCGTTAGGGGGGCAAGCATAAAGCGGTTTTTGATGGTGGTACCGCTCTTAAAATTGATCGGCTGGAATAGATTACTCATTATGGATTCTCGGCTGAATTTTAATCAAATTGACGTAATCTGACAGCTTACTATTAAGAGAGGTTAAACATTTAATTGAATTTGACTCAGTGGTCTATTTAGACTGGCCTAGCAGCATATTAATAATCATGTCTGCGTGGGTTTCAATAACATCTTCATTTCTTGGATTGAAT
>CAJJAS010000003.1 GCA_905182245.1 gamma proteobacterium HTCC2207
GGAGTGGTTTGAAAGTGCCACTTATAGGCACCCGTTGCAGCATCGACGGCGACAATGGAGGATAAGAATAAATTATCGCCTTTACCTGCATCACGAACATCACGGTTCCAGGGTGAGCCGTTTCCAACACCAAAAATAATACTGTCGTTCACATCATCATAGATAATTGAATCCCAAACAGTACCGCCACCGCCGTCGGTGGTCCAGGCGCCTTCATCGCCCCAGGTTAGGTTGCCGATGTCTTTAAGGGCGCTATCAGAGATCGCGCCATCAGGCTGTTTATTGGGGTTTGGTACGGTATAAAAGCGCCACACCAGATCACCTGTTGCCGCAGCGTAGGCAGATACATAGCCTCTGACACCCAGTTCTGCGCCACCGTTACCAATCAGTACGTTACCTTTAACGACACGCGGCGCGCCGGTTATGGTGTATGGCTTAGACTGGTCAACGGTAACTGTGCTCCAAACCCTTTCGCCGGTAGCAGCATTTAAAGCTTCAAGTCGTCCATCAATAACACCGACATAAACATTGCCCTTCCATACCGCTACTCCGCGGTTGACCACATCACAGCAAGCTTTAGCGCCCACCGCTCGATCAACGTTAGGGTCATAAACCCAGAGTTCACTACCGGTTTTTGCGTCAAGGGCATAAACCACCGACCAGGCAGAAGTTACGTACATAACACCGTCTACTACAATCGGAGTGGATTCAACACCACGCTCTGTGGCTAGATCATAGGTCCAAGCGACACCTAGGTCACTGACGTTGGATGTGTCGATTTGTTTCAGACCAGAGTGACGTTGTTCATCATAGGTACCGCCATAGGTGAGCCATTCTTCAGGGGTTGCGGCGGCATTAAGTAAGCGCTGCGAATCAACGTAGGCAAACTTTTCTGGGTCACTGCCGCAGGCTGTCAGTAGCAAAGCGGACAATAAATAAGCCGGCAAAGTAACGAATTTCATTGAACTCATGTTTAATACCCTTTTTATTTTATTATTATTTTCTCGAAGTATACACCGGAAATAACCAACAAAACGATAGGGATAATATGGTTCTTTTATAGACATCTTACTATCCGTCAGAACTTGTCTGGTCCATTTAAGCGGGCCAGTAGCCTCGTTTTTTCTTATTAAATCGCTACTGCCAGCGTTCGACAGCAGCCTTTCCTGCGGTTCTGTGTGGAAAGCTGGTTGGTCTTTGACTATCGTTGTGAGTAATAGCTGGGATAGTAGCTAAGTTTATTGCTTAAGCCTGCTCTGGCGTTAAACTGGGACACTGATTTTGGTCATGATGAGTAGAACATAATTGGCTCGTTTGAATTAACGTATTAAGGAAGATATAACAATGATGGCTCAGCTTTATAAGCAGCATATAGCGGAAAAAATGACTCGCTTTCAAGGGATTTTGGAGGCGACTGGGTACCAGGCAATTTTGATCGGGTCCGGTGAGACCAAAATGCAATTCCAAGACGACATGGCATACCCCTTTATCGCCAATCCGTACTTTCGTGAATGGGTACCCTTGGCGACCCGAGCCGGCTGTTATTTACAGATCAAAGCAGGAGCCAGCAAACCGACGTTATTTTTACTGACGGTCGAGGATATTTGGCACACCGCACCAGAAAGTTTGCCTGAAGGTTTCGAGCAAGCCTGTGAGGTTGTTGAATACGCCACTACCGATGACCTTAAAAAACAGCTCGATGGAGCTACCGCCTTTATCAATGAAACTAATGCGCTTGCTGTTGCAGCCGAAGATTGGAATTCGCAGGCCGTTACTGATCAAATTGATTATCAGCGCCGCGGCAAAACTCTTTACGAACAGGAATGCGTGCGCGAGGCCAATCGCCGTGCTGCTCCTGCTCACCGCGCGGCTCAACAAGCCTTTCTGGCGGGTGCCTCTGAGGTTCAGATCGCCGCTGCCTATTTGGCCGCCTGTGACTGTCGCGAGAACGAGATGCCTTACGGCATTATTGCCGGGGTTAACGAACATGCCGCCGTCTTACATCACCATAATCTGGTTAAACAGCCACAGACGCCACGCAGTTTTTTGATTGATGCCGGTGTCGCGGTTAATGGCTATGCCTCTGATATTACTCGTACCTATGCCTTTGACGATGGTAGCGATTTTGCGGCCATGATTGGTGTTATGGATGCCCAGCAGTTAGAGCTTGTTGCGGCGGGTGGAATCGGTAAAAGTCCGGTGGGCCTGCATGTGCTTTCCCATATTAAAGCAGGTGATATTCTGCGCCAATTTGATGTGATAAAAGTATCTGGGGAAGAGGCGTTTGAATCTGGTATTACTGCAGCATTTTATCCCCATGGTTTGGGCCATCATCTGGGCTCTAATGTCCATGATCGAGGCAGCAATCTGGCAAATGCTCAGGGCGATGTATTACCACCCCCAGAAAAATATCCCAAGCTGCGCAGTTCGGCCCCAATGGTTGCCAACCAGATACATACGGTAGAACCGGGGCTGTATTTTATTCCTGCGCTTTTAGATAAATTACGGTCGGGTGATCAGGCCGCCAATATTAACTGGTCTAGAGTGGATGACTTTCTTCCCTACGGCGGTATTCGCATTGAAGATAACATTATTGTTCACGCCGACGACTCTTTAGAAAATCTGACCCGCGATGCTTTTGAGGCCACAAATTAATGTTGAATTTACAAATTTTTACCACTGGCGGCACCATTGATAAAGTTTACTTTGATGCCCTCAGCGAATATCAAATTGGCGATCCGGTTATCGGCGCTATGCTAGAACAGATGAATGTTGGCTTTGAATATCAGGTAAGCGAGTTGATGCGTCTGGATAGTTTGGATATGAATGATGATCATCGTCGTCAGATAAAGCAGGCGGTTGCCAGCGCAGAGGCGGCGCATATTCTTATTCTCCATGGCACCGACGGCATGGTTGAAACAGCGAGCTGGCTTGGGGATATAGACAATAAAACTATTTTATTGACCGGCGCCTTACAGCCCGCAGCGTTTGCTAATACAGATGCAGTTTTTAATGTTGGCTGTGCGATTGGCGCGCTTCAGAGCAGAGATGCTGGTGTGTATATTGCCATGAATGGCCAGGTTTTTGCGGCGGATCAGGTGGTTAAGAATCGCGCTGAGAACCGTTTCGAAACAGCGTCTCAATAAATATCTAATGAAGCAATAGTGAAGGGCAGGGGGCCTTAGAGTCCCCGCTGCCATTCCTCTCTCAATGGAATCATTCCCGGCTGATTAATGGCCGTATCTATCGTCGACAGTAGCCTATCTTTGTCTTTGCCCAGCACACCTTTAAGCACTAAGTAGTTTGAGGCATGGTCACTTCTAAAAATGGTTTTATCCAGTTCCAAATTGCTGAGCAATGTCTGCATCTCGCGAAATAATTCTAGCTTTCCCAGCTTGCGCCAGCGTCCCTCAAAGGCTGCTTCAAAGCGTTCACTGCCGGTGGGAAATTCGACTACCAAAGTACTCAGATAATCGGGCTGTGCCGCATTCATTAATTTGGCCGAATTTAGCGCATGCTGCTGACTGAGTTCAGGGCCACCTAAACCATTTAAAATCATTACCGAGCTTTTCATGCCCGCCTGTTTTATTTTTGTCAGGGCGACCAAAGACGAATCGTAGTCTTCCCCTTTATTGACCAGCTTAAGTACCTCGTTGTCGCCACTTTCACAGCCCACATACATAAGGCTGAGTCCAAGATCACAAAGGTCTTGTAGTTCTTCAACAGATTTCTTTTTTAGATTACGGGGTAAACAGTAAGAGGATACCCGCTGTATATCTGGATAGTACTTGCTGATTAACTGCAATATATCCACCAGCCGTCGGGTACTTAATGTCATGGCATCACCGTCAGCGAGGAATACTCGCTTTACCGGATAACCTGCTTTGACAAGGCCGCGGAGCTCCTCTTCGATTTTCTCGATGGGCTTGGGGCTAAAGCGCTTGTCTTCATCCGTGTACATTTCACAAAAGGTGCACTTATTGTAAGAGCAACCATTGGTGACCTGAAGAATCAATGACCGAGCTTCACTGGGCGGGCGAAAAACTGGCTGAATATAATCTAGAGGATACATCGTAATTTTTTATC
>CAJJAS010000004.1 GCA_905182245.1 gamma proteobacterium HTCC2207
GGGCCTGCATGGTTTCAGTTACCAACGGATGAGGAACCTTAGACATATCTCGACCCGGCAATTCGCCGTCGCCATAAAAAGTGGCATCCAACAGCGCGTAATCCACCGTCTGAATAATCTGCGCAATCTCAGTTTCCCAGACAGACCACTTGTTAATATCCGGGATAAATAGCGCCGATTTATTAGCCCCCTTAATTAGATAGCCCACCGTCTCAGAAAACTCATCTCGGTGGGGCACCAGCAAAGGCGTAACACTCATACCCGCCAGCGTAACTGCCTTATTGTGCGTTAAGGGCTGCAAGACAATATTGTTAAACTCAACCAGCTGGCTCCAGGGCCCATTACTGCGTAGATAGCCCTGCATACGCGGCATGGCATACACCTGAATATTCTTGCCGCCCATAGCCTCATGACCCAAAAACATCAGGCCCGCATAATGGCCCATATGGGCATGGGTGAGAAAAATCCCCTCAAATTCATATTGTGCAGAAGGTGCTTCTTTCTCAAGCGCATAGAGCTGTGTAGGCAAATTAGGCGTGGCTTCAAAGAGGTATTTTGTCTTGGCAGCGGGATCGATGAGCGCCATAGAGGTAGCACCACGACGTAGACTTGGATCTTCCCAGCCCGACATGCAATGCGCCTGATAACAGCCTACCTGTGGATATCCGGCATCTTGCGCCACACCCAACACATAGAGGTAGGCCCCGTCATTAGCCTTGGCTGGTAGAGCAATAGCAACAACAGTTGTATAGAAAATAAACAGCGCGCGCGTTAAAAACATGGCTTAAGAATGCGCCTGCAACATAGCGCCCATATTTTGATGAATCATACTGACCGCCTTCAGCGGACGCACCATCACTTTAAACTCAGTGATCAGGCCAGCCTCATTCCAAGAGATCATATCTACGCCGTTAACCTTAACCCCCTGAATCTCAACCTCAAACTCAAGAATCGCATTACCCTCACCATGAACCTCACGGACATAGGTAAAGCTGTCGTTAAAAAATACCTCAAACGCCGCACTGAGGTACTTGCCCGTAATGCTCTTGCCCACCTGAGGGGTATGAACCACCGGCGAATGAAACACCGCATCCTCAGCAAGCAGGTTATACAGGCCTTTTACGTCTCTATCCTTTGCCACCTGATGCCAGGTAGCCATGGTGTCTATCGTCATATTCAGTTATCCCACCAGCATCATAAAGTGAACCCACATCGCCAACAGTACCAGTAACGACGACACAAACGTTATAAAGCGATGTATCACATGGTTGTAGGTAATATGAATAATGGTATGCACCAGCCGCAAAGCCACATAGACCCAGGCGAGATTAAGCATAAGCGCACTGTCGATCCGTAAGGCGATAACCAATACAGCCAGCACATAAAATAAGACTGGAGCTTCTAGAAGGTTGGAATAATTGCGGCCAAGTTTCTGTACATAATCTGGCGGAGTATCGCCCGACATCAGCACATAGTATTTGGGATTAATATCTTTGCGGCGAACACTGATTAGCCTAGATAGGCCGGTAGCCGTAGCCACGATAAAGGTGAGCATGACTAGGCTAAAAACGGGGTAGATCAAATCCATGATGGCAGTCTCTTGGAGTAGTTTTTATAGAGGGCATGACTATGGAATGAGCATGCCAATCAACAGCCAGATTGTAAAGGTTTAGAGCGGGCCTCGAGGACACCCTCCATACTAAATAGTCTAAACAATCTGCGCGGAGTCCCTAGCTAATATGGACTGTCCCACTAAATCTTGGATACTGTATGCACCCGCAAAACAAATACCTACAGAACCTTCGGTGATACAATTTCTACCGGTTATCGACGTTAAAGCCCTTACGACAATGAAAGACTGCAACCAATGTGGAAAGTGCTGTATTAAATACGGCGACGGCGCCCTCTCTGCAACAGCCAAGGAAATCGATATGTGGGAGCTGTTTGAACCCCATATTTACCAGTATGTAAAAGATAACGAAATCTGGTTTTGCCCAGACACCGGCGTACAACTAATCCGCTGCCCTTTTCTTGAGATTGAACCCAGCCCGAGTAACACAAAATATATCTGCTCTATCTACCTAAGCCGACCTGAAGACTGCAGACACTACCCAAGCAATATTACAGAAATGATTCGAGATGAATGCGAAATGATTGAAGTTAAGGATTTACAAGACTTCAATAAGGCGCAATCTAAATTGGATGACCTAATGGAAGGTAGCCGTCCAAGAAGGCAGTGAAAACGAGAAGGTATGTATGGGCGAATATGCTGAGTAAGGTACGCAACTAGCGGAAAAAAAGGGCTCTCTCAGGAGCCCTTTTCGATATCACTTTAACTAAGCATTTAATTAATCTTTGGATCCAACTCACCGCTGTCATAACGCGCAGTCATCGCATCCAAATTCAACGCTTTCATCTTGCTGGCATTACCTGCAGTGCCAAAGGCTTCGTAACGTGCCACGGCAATATCTCTCATTGCGGTGATGGTTTCTTTTAAGAAAGAACGCGGGTCAAAGGCAGCGGGGTTTTCTGCAAGGAAACGACGGACTGCACCGGTTGAGGCAAGGCGCAGGTCTGTGTCGATATTAATTTTACGCACGCCGTGTTTGATGCCTTCGCAGATTTGCTCAACGGGCACGCCGTAGGTCTCGGGGATTTCTCCGCCGTACTGATTAATAATGGCTAACCATTCTTGGGGTACGGAGGATGATCCATGCATGACCAGATGGGTGCCAGGAATGCGCTTGTGAATTTCTTTGATGCGGTCGATGGCTAGAATATCGCCTGTCGGTGGGCGGCTAAACTTGTAGGCGCCGTGGCTGGTGCCGCAGGCTATCGCTAGGGCATCGCAATGGGTCTTGGACACAAAGTCGGCGGCTTCTTCTGGGTTGGTGAGCATCTGGTCGTGGGTGAGTATGCCTTCTGCACCGACGCCGTCTTCTTCACCGGCCTGCCCGGTTTCTAATGAACCTAGGCAACCGAGTTCGCCTTCAACAGATACGCCACAGGCATGAGCCATTTCTACCGTGCGTCTAGTAACGTCTACATTGTAGTCGTAGCTGGATGGAGTTTTTCCATCTTCCATTAATGAGCCGTCCATCATCACTGATGTGAAGCCTAGCTGAATTGATCGCTGGCAAATGGCGGGGCTGGTGCCATGGTCTTGGTGCACGCAGACTGGAATATCGGGCCATTCTTCTACGGCGGCTTGAACCAGGTGGCGCAGGAATGGGGCGCCGGCATATTTGCGGGCGCCAGCCGAGGCCTGAACAATCACTGGGCTATCGGTTTGTTCGGCGGCCAGCATAATGGCGCGCATCTGTTCTAGGTTGTTTACGTTAAATGCAGGTACGCCATAATTATATTCGGCGGCGTGGTCGAGCATCTGTCGTAGTGAAATTAGTGCCATGGTCTCTTCCTTCCTTTAAATCTAATAATTCTATTAATCGTTTGCGCGCTGTTCCAGCATTGCTACGGCGGGTAATTCTTTGCCTTCAACATATTCTAAAAATGCACCGCCCCCTGTTGAAATATAGGACACATGATCGGTGATTTCATATTTATCCACGGCAGCTAGTGTATCTCCACCCCCGGCGATTGAGAACCCGGGGCTTTTAGCAATGGCTAAGGCGAGTGTTTTGGTGCCCTGACCAAACTGATCAAACTCAAAAACACCGACGGGGCCGTTCCAAATAATGGTGCCCATGGAGGCAATTATGCCTGCGAGCTTTCTGGCGGAGTCTGGCCCTATGTCGAAAATCATGTCGTCGTCTTCCACATCGTCCACTGACTTGATAACGGCCTCTGCGGTTTCTGAAAATTCTTTACCGACCACTACATCGGTGGGCAGCGGAATATTAACTTTTTTCATCAGCGCCTGAGCAGCTGGAATTAGATCGTGCTCACAGAGTGATTTTCCGACGTTTTTACCCGCCGCCGCCAAAAAGGTATTGGCGATTCCGCCACCTACAATCAGCTGATCAACTTTGTCGGCTAAGGTTTCTAGTACCATTAATTTGGTGGAGACTTTGGAGCCACCAACAATGGCGGCCACAGGCGGCGTGGGTGCGGCCAGTGCTTTTTCTAGCGCCGCCAACTCTTTGGCGAGCAGCGGTCCGGCACAGGCGATGGGGGCATATTTAGCCACACCATGGGTGGAGGCTTGGGCGCGGTGTGAGGTACCAAAGGCGTCCATCACGAAAATATCACAGAGTTTGGCGTAGGCTTTGGCGAGGGTGTCGTCGTTCTTTTTCTCGCCTGGATTAAAGCGTACGTTTTCTAACATGACGATGGCGCCGTCGACGGTTTTTAAGCCGCTAGTCCAGCTCTGCTCTACAACCACTGACTGACCCAACAGACTGGCCAAATGTGCGGCCACAGGTTTCATGCTGTAGTCGACATTGTATTCCCCTTCGGTGGGGCGCCCAAGATGGGACATTAAAATAACGCTGGCACCGGCCTCTAGGGCTAACTTAATAGTCGGCAGTGCTGCTCTGATTCTAGCGTCGCTGGTAACGCGACCATCTTTAATCGGTACATTTAGATCTTCGCGGATCAAAACACGTTTGCCTGCGAGTTGCTGGTCGGTCATTAACTTGACGGTCATCGTAATCCTTAATGAGTGTAATAATTGGCTATTGCTGAGTTGGCGTGAGTCCATGCCAACTTAATAAGGTGTCGAGCATTCTATTCGCGTAACCCCATTCGTTATCGAACCAAATTAACACTTTAACTAATTTTTGTTGACTGACTCTAGTTTGGCTTGCGTCAACTATTCCGCTGCGGGGATCATGGTT
>CAJJAS010000005.1 GCA_905182245.1 gamma proteobacterium HTCC2207
TTAATCATGTGGGCCTCTGGGTCGATGACCTGGCCACTGCGGTGACCTGGTTGACCGAACAGGGTCTGCGTTTTGCACCTGGTGGCATTCGCAAAGGCGCGGCGGGTTACGATGTCTGTTTTGTCCACCCCAAGGGCAATGAAGAATTTCCTCTCAGTTCACAGGGTGTGTTGGTCGAATTAGTGCAGGCACCAGACAATGTGATTAATGCCTACAAGGTGCTGGCTGAAGCCTAGCTGTAGTCAGTAGTTGCCTAATAGTTGCGTAATAGCAGCGCTTACTAAGCCGTTTTATAAGTCTGTGGCTGGCTAAGCGTGCAATTTTGGCGCTTTCCCTGTAAGCTGCGCGCCATTCTGGACCATCTCCAATACCTCTTCAAACCCCGCCGATTCGGGTCCTCAGTCGGCAACTAATAAAAGACGACTAAAATGAGCTTCGATACGCTTGGTTTATCAGCACCTATTCTAAAAGCTGTTGCCTCACAGGGCTATGACACACCTTCACCCATTCAAGAAAAAGCAATTCCCGCTGTACTCGCAGGCAACGATATTATGGCCGCCGCACAGACTGGCACAGGCAAGACTGCTGGCTTTACCTTACCGATTCTTGAACTACTTTCTAGGGGTCGCCGCGCCGGCCCTAATCAGGCACGTACATTAATTTTAACGCCGACTCGCGAGCTGGCAGCACAGGTTGGCGAGAGTGTTGCTGTTTACGGCAAGCACCTCAATATGACCTCCACCGTGGTTTTTGGTGGGGTTAAAATTAATCCACAGATGCAAAAGCTGCGCCGTGGCGTGGATATTCTCGTGGCTACCCCTGGTCGTTTGATGGACCTGCACAGCCAAAATGCGGTGAAGTTCGACAACCTTGAAATACTGGTACTCGATGAAGCCGACCGTATGCTGGACATGGGTTTTATCCATGACATCAAACGTATTATTGATCTGCTACCAAGACGTCGCCAGAACCTGCTGTTCTCTGCAACGTTCTCTGATGACATTCGCAAGCTGGCTAAAGGGCTGGTACGCAACCCTATCGAAATTTCTGTAAGCCCGCGCAACCAGGCTGCACCTAGTGTTGAGCAATGGGTTTACACGGTTGATAAAAAGCAAAAAGCACCGCTGCTGACCCAGCTTATTAAAAAGGGTGACTGGTCTCAGGCGCTGGTATTTACCAAAACCAAGCATGGTGCCAATAAGCTCACCAAGCATTTGGAATCTGAGGGCATTGTTGCCGCGGCGATTCATGGCAATAAAAGCCAGGGCGCACGAACCAAAGCATTGGCAGGTTTTAAAGCTGGTGAGATTCGTATTCTTGTGGCCACGGATATTGCTGCGCGCGGTTTGGATATTGAACAGCTGCCTCAGGTGGTTAACTTTGATCTGCCCAATGTCTCGGAAGACTATGTACACCGTATTGGTCGCACCGGTAGAGCAGGGGCCACAGGTACTGCGATTTC
>CAJJAS010000006.1 GCA_905182245.1 gamma proteobacterium HTCC2207
ATTGGCCATGCGGTTGAGCTGATCCAACTGGGTAAGCAAGATGTTTTGCTGGCCGGTGGTTCTGAAGATATGCACTGGTCTATGGCCGGTATGTTTGACGCCATGGGTGCCCTGACCAGCAAATATAACGATACGCCAGAAATTGCCTCCAGAGCCTATGACGCTAACCGCGATGGTTTCGCCCCAGGCCTAGGCGCCGGGACAGTGGTTGTTGAAGAGCTCGAACATGCCCTTGCTCGCGGTGCCAACATTATCTGTGAAGTGACTGGCTATGGTGCGACATCTGATGGTGCCGACATGGTATCTCCCTCAGGTGAAGGCGCTGAGCGCTGCATGAAGATGGCCATGGCAACTGCCTCAGGCCCTATCGACTACATCAATACTCACGGCACCAGCACGCCGGTGGGTGATGTTGCTGAACTTGGCGCTATTCGCAATACCTTTGCCGATAACTGCCCAGACATTAGCTCAACTAAATCTCTATCGGGCCACAGCCTAGGTGCTGCGGGTGTTCACGAAGCGATTTACTGCATGCTGATGATGGAGAATAACTTCGTTGCGGCATCGGCCAATATCGACAATCTAGACGAGCATGCCCTGGGCCTGCCGATTCTATTGCAGACTAAAGAGAAGCAGTTGAATCGTATTATGTCTAACAGCTTTGGCTTTGGCGGCACTAACGCCACATTGGTGATGGAACGTTACACTGGCTGAAAATTGTCAGGCAATAAAAAAGGTGGCCAATGGCCACCTTTTTTATTGTTCTAAAATTTCTTACTTTAGAGCGCAGCTAATATAGCCTCTGCACTAGAACCTTCCAACGCAGCTGCATCAACATTGAGCAGGCTCACTACGCCATCATCAACGATCATGGCAAAACGCTTACTACGCGTACCCATACCAAAACCTGTGCCATCAAGTACTAGCCCCAGCGCCTCAGTAAAGGTCGCATTGCCATCGGCCAACATCATTAGATGTTCAGCATTGGCAGACTTGCCCCAGGCATCCATTACAAACACGTCATTCACTGACATGCAGGCAATCGTATCCACGCCCTTGGCTTTAATGTCGTCAACATGGACAACAAAGCCTGGCAGATGCGCCATAGAACAGGTCGGTGTGAAGGCACCAGGAACGGCAAACAGAACCACTTTTTTACCCGTAAAAATATCTGCAGTGCTGATGCCCGTAGGACCCTCTGCACCCATAACAGTTAACATTCCCTCAGGAATCTTATCGCCAACTTGAATTGTCATAACAACCTCATTATTTAATTATTGTTTTAGTGTTCGAAACCCGCTGATTTAAAACGGGATATCGTCATCAAAGCTATCCATACCCTGGGGTGCTTGCTGCGGGGCATTCTGGCCTTGTTGTGGTGCATTCTGCTGCGGTGAGCCCTGCTGCTGAGGAGCACTTTGCTGCTGAGGTGCACTCTGCTGGCTGTACTGCTGATTAGATGACTGCTGGTTGGACGATTGCTGATAATCACCACCGCCCTGAGCGCCGCCACGGCTATCGAGCATCTGCATTTCACTGGCAACGATCTCTGTGGTGAAACGGTCTTGACCGTCCTGACCCTGCCACTTGCGCGTGCGCAATGAACCTTCAACATAAAGCTTCGAGCCCTTTTTAACATATTCGCCAGCAATCTCAGCCAGACGATTAAAAAAGACTACCTTGTGCCATTCGGTGCGCTCTTGCTGGTCACCGGTATTTTTATCTTTCCATGATTCAGATGTGGCGATACTGAGATTTGTCACAGCGCCGCCTGAAGGCATAAAGCGAGTTTCTGGATCCTGACCACAGTTACCCACGATAATAACTTTATTGACTCCGCGTGCCATTTTGTTCCCCTGTTCTCTGCTGATTTAATTACGATTTAAGTACGGTTTAATGCTCGGCATGTCCACAGTCTTTTTATCGACCTTGGCATAGGCAAGCGCCTCTCCTTTGACGACGAGTATATCTTCTACACCCGTAATATTTGAAATTATTTTCACAAAATCCCTGTGCTCCATCTCACCTACTTGGAGTACCAGTGTTTGTAATGGGCGTGGCGACTTTAAACTGAGGGATAAAAACCACCAGATGCTTAAAACCACTGCGACCAGCAAAAATACACCCTCGCCTCCATAATTTTGCAGACTCCAGCCACCCAAGGTGCCACCGACAAAGGCCCCCATAAACTGGCTGGTGGAATAAATACCCATAGCTGTACCACGACTGCCCGCCGGACAAGCTTTGCTCAGCCAGGACGGCAAGGTGGCCTCGAGCAAATTAAAGGCCGCAAAGAACAACAGCAGCATCGCCAAGGTTAGGGTTGCACCCTGCTGGCTAGAAAGTACAAACATGGCAACAGTCATGCAGCCAACAGCCGCGACAAACGCCAGCTTTTGCTTCTGATACTTTTCACCCAGAATCATGACCGGCAACATGACGACAAAACCGCCGCCCAGCAGCGCCAGATAAACCCACCAAAGATTGTCGCCACTAATGCCCAGCTGGTCTGAAAGCAATGTAGGAATCACCACAAAGGCGGCCATTAGAGCTAGGTGCAAGGCAAAAATACCCAGATTTAAACGCAGCAGTGTCGGCTGTTTTAGCATCAGCCCAATTTGATTGAGGTCGGCTAAGGTTTCGCGATTTCTCTGCACCTGAACAACCCGAGGCACCAGCACTATAAATACCAGAATACCAATGCAGCCTAGCAGTGCCGTCACCCAAAACACCCCAGATAGGCCCATGGCTGAGGCGATTAAGGGCCCAGCAATCATGGCCAACATAAACGACAAACCAATACTGGCGCCGATAGAAGCCATGGCTTTGGTGCGGTTTTCTTCAGAGGTGAGGTCCGTCACCATGGCCATTAGGGTGCTAGCAATAGCCCCCATGCCCTGTAGTGCACGACCGAGAATAAGTCCCTGCATGCTGTCAGCCATTGCTGCCACCACACTGCCCACAACAAACATTATTAGGCCGCCAATAATTACCGGCGCCCGGCCAATTCTGTCTGAGAGCAGGCCCAGAGGTATTTGTAATATGGCCTGAGTAAGACCGTAGATACCCAGGGTTAATCCCAGTAAAAATGGCGTTGCGTCGGCGTAGTCGCCCTGATACAGCGCCAATACTGGCAGCACCATAAAGAGTCCAAGCATCCTGAAGCCATAGAGGCTAGCAAGAGAAAAGGTCGCGCGTTTCTCAATAGGAGAAAAACCAGAGGGTTCAGAGGGGTCAGTCAAGATAGCTTCAAATTCGAGTTAACGTCAGGTGCAGCATAGTAACAGCGCAGCAGATTGCCGACTACCGCAGCCATTATATTTTTTACGCTGTTTTGGCTGAATATTGCAGTCTGACCTAGGGCGGCTGACGTATTATTAATTAATATTTAAAATCACTTTGCCCATTGGGTAACCCGCGCCCTATAATCGGTCGTTTAACCAAAGTAGATAGAATTATCAATGGATACCATTCAGGTACGCGGCGCACGCACGCACAATCTCAAAAACATTGATCTCGACATTCCTCGCGACAAGCTGATTGTTATTACCGGCCTGTCTGGCTCGGGTAAATCATCTCTGGCATTTGACACCCTGTATGCCGAGGGACAAAGACGCTATGTAGAGTCGCTGTCGACTTATGCGCGCCAATTTCTATCGATGATGGAAAAGCCCGACGTGGATCATGTCGAGGGTCTCTCCCCTGCCATCTCCATTGAGCAGAAGTCTACATCCCACAACCCGCGCTCTACGGTTGGCACCATTACCGAAATTTATGATTATCTGCGCCTTCTGTTTGCTCGCGCCGGTGAGCCGCGCTGTCCAGAACACGGTCAAGCCCTGAATGCCCAGACCGTCAGCCAGATGGTCGACCAGGTAATGGCCCTACCGGAAGGCACCAAGCTGATGCTTCTGGCCCCTGTGGTCAAAGATCGCAAAGGCGAGCATCTGCACCTGTTTGAAAGCATGCGCCGCCAAGGTTTTATCCGCGCCAGAATCGATGGCCTCGTCTGTGACTTAGAAGAAGCACCCGCTCTGGATAAAAAGAAAAAGCACAGTATCGATATTGTGGTCGATCGCTTTAAGGTCAAAGAAGATATCGCCCAGCGCCTTGCCGAGTCTTTTGAGACTGCCCTAACATTGGCCGAAGGCTTAGTGGCCATTAGCTATATGGAAGAGAAAAAGCCCGACCAAATTTTCTCGGCCAAGTTTGCCTGTCCAGTCTGTAACTACAGCCTCAATGAATTAGAGCCACGACTGTTCTCGTTTAACAATCCGGCTGGCGCCTGCCCCACCTGTGATGGTCTCGGTGTGCATCAGTTTTTTGATATTGATCGGGTTATTCAGCATCCCGAAGTCTCCATCTCCGAAGGCGCGATTCGCGGTTGGGATCGACGCACACTGTTCTACTACAACATGCTCACCAGTCTCGCAGAGCATTATGATTTCAATATTGATCAGCCATGGGAAAAACTTTCGGCGATCCATCAGCAGAAAATACTGTTCGGTAGCGACGACGAAGAGATCACCTTTAACTATGTGAATGACCGGGGATCTGTCTTCCGCCGCCAGCATAAATTTGAGGGCGTTATCCACAATATGGAACGTCGCTATCGTGAGACAGAATCCAATTCTGTGCGCGAAGAACTCAACAAGTACATGACCACTTCCAACTGCCCCGAGTGCTCTGGCACCCGTCTGCGCAAGTCTGCTCGCAATGTATTTATCGACAATCGCCGTTTGGAAGATATTGTCAGCATGCCCGTGGGAGAATGCTATGCCTATTTTGAAGCACTGGATCTACCCGGCCGTCAGGGAGAAATCGCTGACAAAATTATTAAAGAAATTCGCCAGCGTTTTAACTTCTTGGTGGATGTGGGCCTTAACTACCTTTCATTAAATCGTAGTGCCGACACCCTTTCGGGTGGTGAAGCCCAGCGCATACGATTAGCCAGTCAAATTGGTGCTGGCCTAGT
>CAJJAS010000007.1 GCA_905182245.1 gamma proteobacterium HTCC2207
ACATGGCCAGCGCTTCTGGGTCGTCAAGAAAATCAATGCCGATCTCCTCCAACAAGATATCGGCGTTATCTTCTATCAGCTGCAGGTTTTCTTCGCTGAGGTATTCGAAATAGGGGATTTTGCGCTCGATAAATGGCGCGGCTTTGACTACCGCATTGGCACGCGCTTCTCTGCGCCCATCACGGCCACCGCCCTCTCTACCTGCCCTTCTGCGTCCAGTTGTTTCAGTCATAATGATGCTTCCGTTAGAGAGTTACTTCTCTCTTTTATTAGGTCGGCTATTAATCGCATTCTGTGCCTGTTTATCCCCCGCCGCATGTGATTTTGCGACCTGAGAATATCAGTTCACGACGTCCCAAAAACCTAGGCTCTTAAACAGTTATTTTCGCCATCAAAAGGCGACTCTTCGATTACGGTAGCCCGGTAACGGTCACCCAGTATTTCTATCTCTAGTTCTGTACCTATTGCGCCCTGAGCTACTTTAACCAAACCTAGGGCCAATGATTTATTAGTCCGGAATCCAAAGCCTCCGGAGGTTGCGCGACCTATCAGCTGGCCATCTTTATATAGCCCTTCAGAACCACGGGCATCGGCATCAGTAACGCCATGTACTTCTAAGGTAACGAAGCAGTTTTCAAAACCCCTATCACGCCAAGCTATCAATGCTTCTTTGCCGACAAAATCACAGTCTTTATCAAGTTTTACAAAACGGTCTAAACCTGACTCTAGCGCCGAATACTCAATAGACATTTCACGAGGAATTAGACGGTAGGATTTCTCCATACGCATGCTGTCCATGGCACGAATACCAAAGGGCTTAATATCAAACTCGGCACCGGCCTTCATCAACTCATCAAAAATATAGTTTTGCATCTCGATAGGATGGTGTAGCTCCCAACCGAGTTCGCCGACGAAGTTAACCCGCAGCGCTTCAGCCTGGGCGTAACCAACATTGATTGACTTACCCGTTAGCCACTTAAAGTTGTCATTGGAGAGATCGGTGTCGGTAAGCTTTTGCAGCACTTCGCGAGACCTGGGGCCTGCCAATACAAACACACCCATCTGCGTCGTAATTTTCTGTAGATTGACCGATCCATCCCTCGGTGCAAGCTTGGTGAGATAGTCCCAGTCATGGCGTTCTTGGGAACCAGCAAATACTAGGTAGTAGCTATTTCTTGCGCGCTTGTAAATAGTGAATTCTGCTCGTACACCACCGTTTTTAGACAGCATATGACAGAGGCCAATACGCCCTATCGCCTTAGGAACATTATTGGCAACAATACTATTGAGCCAGGCTTCTGAACCATGACCCGTCACCGTGCATTTCGAGAAAGCCGACATATCCAACACACCAACATGCTGGTTCACATGGCGGCATTCCTGACCAACAAAGTCAAAGTAGTTGGATCGGCGGAAAGAATTCTTTTCCACGATGCGGCCATCGGCCAATGCTGTTGAGTGATTTTTATTCCACAAGGTATCGGACTTAGCTAATTCATCGTCCGACAGAGAATAGCCGGGAGGTGCAAACCAGTTTGGACGCTCCCAACCATAGACAGAACCAAACACTGCCCCCAGATCTTTCATGCGATCGTAACAGGGAGTGGTTTTTAGAGGTCGAGCCGCGCCGCGCTCTTCATCGGGATAATGGTTCTTAAATACATGATCGTAGGCTTCTTCGTTTTTACTGCGCAGATATCCACGGGTCGCGTAGGGCCCAAAACGACGGGGATCAACACCCATCATATCCACCGTAGGCTCACCATCGACCATCCACTCCGCCAACTGCCAGCCGGCACCGCCAGCAGCGGTAATACCAAAGCTATGGCCTTCGTTAAGCCAGAAGTTTTTTAACCCCCAAGCAGGGCCAACAATAGGATTTCCATCTGGCGTATAGGCAATAGCGCCGTTATAAACGGTTTTCACACCCACCTCGGCAAAGGCGGGAACCCTGTTAATACAGGCTTCAATGTGAGGCATTAGGCGATCTAGATCACCATTAAAAAGTTCGTATTCAGACTGGTCGCTAGGGCCATCAACATAACAGCAGGGCGCGTTCTCTTCGTAGGGACCGAGAATAAAACCACCCGCCTCTTCACGGAGGTAATAACCCGCATCAGACTCTCGAAGAACAGCCTGCTCCGGCAACCCTGCGGCCTTGCGCGCTAGAATATCTGGGTGTGGATCGGTAACAATATACTGGTGCTCGACGGGAATAACGGGGATATCCAGGCCCACCATCTCGCCGGTCTTACGGGCAAAGTTACCGGTGCAGCAGACCACATGCTCACAGTGAATGTCTCCCTTGTCAGTCTTAACAATCCAGCTATCATCTGACTGCTGCTCAAGGTCCAGCACCACTGTATTACGATAGATTTCTGCGCCACGTGTACGGGCGCCTTTGGCCAGCGCCTGGGTCAGGTCTGCGGCCTGAATATAGCCATCATCTGGATGCTGAATCGCACCAATAACGCCCTCGATATTAGCCATAGGCCAGGCTTCTTTAACCTGTTCTGGCGTTAAGAAGTTAACGTCCACGCCCACAGTCTGCGCAATTCCAGAATAGTACTTATACTCATCCATGCGATCTTGGTTGGAGGCTAAACGAATATTGGAGACCACGCTAAAACCCACGTCTTGCCCGGTCTCTTTTTCTAACTCATGATAAAAGTCAACGGAGTACTGGTGTAATTTACCCACCGAATAGCTCATATTAAACAGTGGCAGTAAACCCGCAGCGTGCCAGGTAGATCCGGATGTCAGCTCCTTGCGCTCAACTAACACGACATCGGTCCAGCCTTTTTTAGCCAGATGATAAAGGGTGCTGACACCAACAACGCCACCGCCAACGACCACTACTTTTGCACTTGTTTTCATACCCGTCTCTCAAAGCCAAATTTGTATTTTATTTTTCGCAGTTTACCCCTCAAGTCTGGCCTGCCACGACGCAAATACGACCGCTATATATCCTCCAGCGCCACAGCCGCAAATCCTTACTCTGCTTGACCTAGAGTCGCTTATAGGACAGCATAAGCCGGTCTCAGAAAGCCAGTATCATGGCTGTTTATGGAAGATGACCACTAAAGTGACTAGGCCAGCGTGAGAGAGTCTTACCTGGCAGAGTTATTGGCATAATTAACGGAGTAAGACCCCCATGAGTGATATAGAAATAGCGCGCAGTGCCAGTAGCCTGCCCATCAGTGACATTGCCGCAAAGCTAAATATTCCCGACGACGCACTAATTCCCTACGGCAGAACCAAAGCTAAAATATGTCCAGACCACATCGCCTCTTTAAAAAATAAGCCCGACGGCAAATTAATTTTGGTCACTGCGATTACGCCGACACCCGCAGGGGAAGGTAAAACCACTACCTCTGTTGGCCTGACCGATGGCCTTAATCGCATAGGCAAGAATGCACTGGTCTGCTTGCGAGAACCTAGCCTCGGCCCCTGCTTTGGTATGAAAGGTGGTGCCGCCGGTGGTGGCTATGCGCAGGTCGTGCCGATGGAAGATATCAATTTACATTTTACGGGAGACTTCCATGCCATTGGTGCAGCACACAACTTACTCTCAGCATTAATAGACAATCATATTCATTGGGGTAATACCCTCGAAATAGATGCACGTCGCATTGTCTGGAAGCGCGTTGCCGATATGAATGACCGTGCTCTGCGCAGTATTAACTGTGGCTTAGGCGGCCCAGGTAATGGCTTTCCACGACAGGATGGTTATGACATTACAGTGGCTTCAGAAGTCATGGCTATTTTTTGTTTGGCCACAGACCTAGATGACCTAAAAGCGCGACTTAACAAAATCGTTGTCGCCTATACAAGAGACCACAAGCCCGTTCATGCAAGCGATATTTTGGGAACTGGTGCAATGACAGTGCTCCTAAAAGACGCCCTGGCCCCCAACTTGGTTCAGACCTTAGAAAACAATCCCGCCATCATTCATGGTGGACCTTTCGCCAATATTGCCCATGGCTGTAACTCCGTTATTGCCACAACAGCTGGTCTGAAAATGGCCGATTATGTGGTCACCGAAGCCGGCTTTGGTGCAGACCTAGGGGCAGAAAAGTTCTTTGACATTAAGTGTCGCGCTGCAGGCCTACATCCGGATGCTGCCGTCATTGTAGCCACCACCCGTGCCTTAAAAATGCATGGCGGTGTGAGTAAAGAAGATCTAGACAAAGAAGATCTAGTTGCTCTTGAAGAGGGTTGCTGCAATCTGGTTCGCCACATTGAAAATGTAAAAGCCTTTGGGGTTCCCGTGGTCGTTGGTATCAACCGCTTTACCTCAGACACAGATGCTGAGATTGCGCTGATCAAAAAGGTCGCTCTAGCTAATGGGGTTAAAGCCATCGACTGTACTCACTGGGCCGATGGTGGCGCAGGTACGGAAGAGCTAGCCCATGAAGTGGTTTCGTTGGTGGACTCTGGCCATGCTAATTTTGCGCCACTGTATCCGGACGACATGCCTATTTGGGATAAGATTAAAACCGTTGCTACGAGACTCTATCGTGCCGATGACATTATTGCCGACAAAAAGATTCGCGATCAGATCCGTGGCCTGCAAGACAGTGGCTATGGTCATTTCCCAGTCTGCATGGCCAAAACACAGTACAGTTTCTCAACCGACCCAACGTTAAAGGGCGCACCCTCTAACCATGTTGTCGCCATTCGTGAAGTCCGGTTATCTGCGGGTGCTGGCTTTATCGTGGTGGTCTGTGGTGACATTATGACTATGCCAGGTCTACCGCGAGTTCCAGCCGCTAACAGTATAGATATGGATGAGAAAGGCGACGTAGTTGGGCTGTTTTAATTTAGAAACCACCCTAGAAGGTAGTTAAAAACTCACAAAATCTGTAAGCTTCTAGCCTTCAGATTTTGTGAGTCTATTGTGACCGAGCCTTTTATCTACCCACCTGTTCCTTCCCGCAAAGAAACTATTGAACAGCCCGCTATTGAACAGCCTCCTGTCGAGGAGACTGTGACAATGCATGACTCAGCATTTAAGTGTCCCAGCTGTCATAACAGGCTACAGACAGCCACGCCGGAAGGCGCGAAATCCTACCGCTGCAGCAATAATCATAACTTTGATATGGCCAAAGAAGGCTATCTAAATCTACTGCTCGCACAGCACAAACGCAGCCGTAACCCTGGGGATAGCGATGACATGATTCGCAGTCGCCAACGGTTTTTGAACGGCGGCTACTACCAAACACTGGCAGACGCCATTGTTAAACAGGTACGTATCGGAGCAGATAATCAGCGCGTGTTAGACATGGGCTGCGGTGAAGGTTATTACATGGATCAGCTACGCCAGGGGTCTGAAACACTACAGCTAACCGGTATAGATATATCGAAAACCGCCGTGCGATTAGCGGCAAAGCGCAAGATGAATGCACAGCTTGCAGTTGATAGCGCATTCAGTATGCCACTGCACAGTGATAGCATAGACTGCGCCATTTCGGTTTTTTCACCCGTTAGTGCCAAGGAAACGGCAAGAGTTTTGGTACCTGGTGGAAGCCTAATAATGGTCGGCCCTGGAGAGGAGCACCTCTCTGGACTCACAGCTCACATCTACAACAATAGAGTGCCACATCAGGGTAATAATCTGGACGATAACCTCGGCGATTTTATCCTACAGGAAACCTTGGAAATAAAGGATAGCATTACCATTACCGGCCCTGATATTCTCGACCTACTAAAGATGACTCCCTATTACTGGCATGCTCGAGCAGAGCAGCAGGAACTCGTTGCAAATTTAAGAACCCTAGAAACAGCGATTCATTTTAAGATTAAAATCTATAACCTTAAATAGTATTCAAGCGATAGATTCGGTTATATTATTAACCGGCAACATCAACCTGAACGTTGTTCCCTGCCCCTCTCTAGACATAACGGTAGTGCGCCCATCATGGGCTTCAATCACCACTCTCACCAGATGCAAGCCAAGCCCAGCACCTTTTCCTGGAGACTTTGAGGTGAAGAAAGGGTCGAATATTTCAGCCAAATCTTGCTCAGAAATACCCGGGCCTGTATCGGCAATATCAACCCAGATCATAGAACTATGCATGCCGGTTCTTACTGTAACAATACCCTTAGAATCAATAGCTTGTGCGGCATTTATTAGCAAATTAAGGAATACCTGCACCATGCCGCCGCGGTCACAAACGACCCTAGGAAGCTGGCCATATTCCTTAACAATTTCAACCTTATAACGCAGTTCACTAGACGCCAAAAATAGCGCCTTTTCCAATAGTAGATTAATATCCTCTTCGATGAGCTCGGTGTTTTCGACCGTTGTAAAATCAGCTAACTCCACTAACATCTGTTCAATACGTTCGATCCCATCAACAGATTCAATCAAAATTCTGCCGCTATCTTGCAGCACAAAATCGAGGTTTATTTTCTTTTTCAGCTTTTTTATTTCACGAATTTTTGAGCAGGCTATAGATGATTTTTGGTTGTCGATATAAGAATTTTGTTTAGCAATAATCTCAGCGAGATCACTGACATAGCCACTCAATGATGAAATATTGTTAGAGACAAAACTCACTGGCTCGGTCAATTCATCAGCAAGGCCAGACACAAGTTTTCCAATGGTAGCCATACGATCTGAATGTACTAGGCGCACACGAATCTGTTCTAGTTCAAGGGTATTTTTACGGAGTTTTTCGTTCTGCTCTGTGACAATTTCGGTACGCTGATTTAACTTGTCAGTAACCTCTTGAAGCTCAATACTCAACTCTTCAACCTGACGTTCGGCAACCTCTCTATCGACCCGCTCCTGCTCTATGCCCTTCAATGGTTTCTAACCTCCTTTTGACTACTTTCCACGATAGGAAACAAAACATCCTGTTAGTTACAGCATCTAGAGTAACGGTGATGGAAACCGGTAATAAAAATCGCAGCTACAACAACAGTTACATCAACAGTAATTGCTGTACCAGTACAACCGTCTATAAAATATAGACGATCAATCCTTAGTCAGCTGATTAAATAATGGTTTAGTTCAATTTCTGAAATTCAACTTAGAAATCAAACAGCAGCTTTACCTCAACATTGAGCACAGCCGCAATCTTCTCAAGATTGCCAAATCTTGGTCCAAATATGCCCCGCTCAATATTGCTAATAGACTCAATAGTAAGGTCAGTTTGCGCTGCCAATGATTCCTGAGTAATACCTTTCTGGGTTCTAAGCAATTTTAGCCGAGCGCCAAATTGCTGCTTTAAATTAGCCATACAACATCCCTCAAAGAGAAAAAATGGCATACAAGGTGAGTTTGGTTTTCAATCTAGCGAAGTTAAAGTTGTTAGCAAACCAAGTAGAACTTCGTTTTTAGCCAGTTAGAGAACCAGCCTAGCCTTTCGACTAGGCTGCGCAGCGGATAGCAGCTCGGCGAGTAAGACGCCTAATAAGACAGCTAGGCGTCGGCTGGCCCATAGGCATAGAAACCACCCCTGTCCAGGGCGCGTCTATAGGCGGGTCTGGCATGACAGCGGGCTTTAAAGGCTGCCAAATTAGGCAGAGCTGCCGAGGTATGGAGCATTGGGGCAATTTCAGCCACAAAGGACAGCTGGATATCAGCACCTGAGAGTTTATTGCCAACAAACCAGTCGACCCCCTCCAACGCCTGATCCAGGTAGCCGAGATGCTTGCCCATTTCATCGCTGATCCGCGGCTGTAATTCCGCCCCACCATCGGAGAGTCTTGAGGTATAGAGTTTTAGCATTAGGGGCAATGCGGCACTGCCCTCTGCGTAGTGCAACCACTGCAGGTACTCTTCATATTCCTGAGTACCGGTCTGAGGCAGCAAACTGTTTGACGCATCATAATGACGCAGTATGTAATCAATAATCGCACCAGACTCTATGATGGTATGACCAGCGTCGGTAATTACCGGCGACTTACCCAACCGATGAACAGCCTCTAGCTCTGGAGGCGCTAAGTTAGTCTGTGCATCTCGCTGATATGTTTCGATCTGATAGTCCGCCCCTAGCTCTTCAAGAAGCCAAAGAATACGCTGGGAGCGAGAGTTATTTAAATGGTGAACGGTCAACATAGGGATAATTTCCTGTAATTATTATTTTTAATCTGTCCCTGACTACCCGCTTAACGCTAGTAATCAATGTTTTAGTTTTTAACCTTCTTGCTATTAATCCTCGGGTAATAGGTAGCCCTTTATAAGCCCGAATATCTCCGGCTGAGTCATCATTGAAGGCACTATACCAACACCTACCTTGTTACTCAGTAGCGGCACGGTGACGCCCGTATGCTCTCCTGCGACAAAGTCATTGGTCGCATAGTTGATCGCCATGATCGGGCCCTCAGGCGTAATGATGCGAGCCATATGACCAGGACTATAAATGGGATAAGGACTGGCAGCGAACAGCGATTCTTCTGGAATTATCTGAGCTGCCTGACCATGATCCGCGGTTACCAGAATCAAGGTATCTGGGTGAGACTGAGCAAAAACTAGAGCACTGTCCAGAGCATCGTTAAGCTGCTGTAACTCACCAATACTGCCGCAGGCCTTGCGTCGATGAGCCTGTTTATCAATAGAAGCAGACTCAATCATGAGAAAGAAATCACTGTCTTCGGCACTTAATACTGCGAGGGCCTTGTCGGTCATCTCTACCAATGTGGGTAATCCTGTAAATTCAGGATTGGCTTCACAGTGCATAGGTTCAGGGTATGTCACTTCGCCCATTGACCAATGAATTAAATTTGTCCAGCTAAGTTCAGAGTGCTCGGCTTTGCGATCATCTTCACCGCGCCAGATTACTGGCATAGTGCTGGCTGAAAAAAGACCAAGCAACTTGCCCTGCTCAATGCTATCGAGCTGCTCTGGGTTTAGTGCCACCTGATAGCCCGCCTGTTTAGCCAGTGTGAGCACTTCGTCCCCAGCATCTTCAGAAGGAACGGTAAAGTGCTTTAAACCCCCACCCAAAAGCACATCGACGCCAGAGCCAACTAGCTGCTCCGAAATTGAACCCTTGCCGCCGTTACTTTTTAGATCCGCCGAGCAGTCTACAAACACGCCAGAATAGACTTCCACATCAACCATTAGGCTGGGATTTTCACAGTCGCGATTGTTGGTGTGGGCATAAAATGCGGCTGGCGTGGCATCGGTGACATTCGCCGTTGTGACAAGTCCTGTTTTAACACCCCGCGCCTGCGCCAAGTCTATGATATTGATAACATCCAGATCAGTGCCTGCTGTCGTTCCTACTCGCCCTCGACTAGTCACTACCCCTGTGGCAATGGCTGTGGCGCTATTCGCGGAATCTGCTACATAGACAGTCTGGTCAGGATTCTCATCTGAGACGCTGAGTACCTGAACACTGCTTCGCACAGGGAGATGATCAAGACTAAGCTTACCCCTAGGCCCAACAAGATAATTTCGTGCGATGGTGATCTGCGCATCATCCATACCATCACCAATAATCAAAATAACATTGCCAGCAAAGGCTGGTATCGATTGGGTGATTAGTAGGGAAAAAGCGACCCCAACGATTACTTTGGCGCTCAGCAGTATCTGTTTCATATTCTTTGGGTTATCCAATTAAATTTAGGCTAATCCGATTATTGCACAGATGAACGATTAAATGGTGCGTAGATCACTTCCTATTACGCGCACAGATACCCTATTAAAAAGCGGCGCTTATATTATTGTTCAGAAGACTGTTTTTACCTCGCGGGGCTATGCTAATCTATGGTCACACCCCAGACTCCATTAGCCTCCAGCCTATGACGCCCGCACTGCACAAATTTCTACAGCGTAATCAACTTCCAGAGAGCTATCTTAAAACTGCCAAAAATTCGTACAGACCTCTCTTAGAGGGCTTTGCTAAGCAACAGGCTAACGGTCATTCGGGAACCCGAATTATTGGTATTAATGGATCTCAGGGCTCGGGTAAGTCTACTCTGGCAGACTATCTCTGTACGACCATCGCTGAACAACATGATATCCGTACTGTCGCGCTGTCGCTGGATGACTTTTATCTGAGTAAAACCGAGCGCCTGCAACTGGCTAAAGATATCCACCCATTACTAGCAACCCGAGGTGTGCCTGGCACCCACGATGTCGATCTGGCTATTGCCACGATTAATGGCTTGGTAGAGGCAGAATCCGACACATTAATTACTCGGTTCGATAAAAGTACGGATGACCGCATGGCACCTGAACATTGTGAAATCATTCAAGGCCCAGTTGGATTAATTGTTTTGGAGGGCTGGTGTATGGGTGTATGCGCCCAGGAGACTTCAGCGTTGGCTATTGCCATTAATGAACTTGAAGCCCTAGAAGACGCCGATGCTGTTTGGCGAACCTACGTTAACACAAGATTGGCTGGTGACTATCAAAGGCTATTTGGACTGACGGATACATTATTGATGTTGCGCGCCCCGTCGTTCGATACCATCTTTAAATGGCGTCTTGAACAGGAACGGAAAATGGCCAAGCCCCTGATGAATGATGCTGAGATACTGC
>CAJJAS010000008.1 GCA_905182245.1 gamma proteobacterium HTCC2207
ACATAAGATTTCCTCTTGGGGTTAAGCCTCCACATCCCCCAATGATCAACCAATATAAGCATGTTAATTTGCCGCTTAAAAGGCACCCAGAACATCGTGTCGGAATGTGTGTGTCGTTTAGTTTCAAAAAACCGTTGCAAGGACATCCCTACAACGGCGCGCTTTATACCATATAGGGCAGGCCAGATAAAGCAAAACCGCAGATAAAACCCCACTAGTTTTACCCTGGTTATTCTGCTGCAAAGCAAGGACTGGCGGTTGTTAGCCGTTAATTGCACAGAATAACCGCAGATAGGCCTTTAAATATCCGTCCAGCACTCCCTCATTGGACAATTGATGCGTACAATACCTGCCTAAACAAGCCCCATAGGAACCATCATGACCGTAGAGCTAAGAACCCCAGAGCAGATTGTCAAAATGCGCGAGGCAGGCCGCCTGGCCGCCGAGATTCTGGAACGTATCGGTGAATATGTAGTGCCCGGCGTCACCACTGAAGAGCTGGACCGTATCTGTCACGACCATATCGTTAATGTACAGAAAGCTATCCCTGCTTGCCTCGGTTATCGCGGCTTCCCCAAGTCTGTGTGCACCTCGGTTAATCATGTGGTCTGTCACGGTATTCCCAGTGACAAGAAAATCCTCAAAAACGGCGACATCGTCAATATTGATGTAACCGTCATCAAAGATGGTTGGTACGGCGACACCAGCAAAATGTACTGCGTTGGCAATGTAGCCACTCATGCCGAGCGCCTTATTAAGGTGTCTCAGGAATGTATGTACAAAGCCATTGAGATCGTACGCCCCGGCATTCGTCTGGGCGATATTGGCCATGTTATCCAAACCCATGCCGAAGCTAACTACTATTCAGTGGTCCGTGATTACTGTGGCCATGGTATAGGCCCAGAATTCCACCAGGAGCCACAGATACTGCATTACGGTAAACCGGGCACTGGCATGGAACTGAAAGAAGGTATGTCTTTTACCATCGAGCCTATGATCAATGCCGGCAAGTACACCACCAAATTAAAGCGTGATGGCTGGACCGTAGAGACATCAGATGGCCGCCTGTCTTCCCAGTGGGAGCACACCATGGTCGTCACCAGCACCGGCGTTGAAGTACTGACCGCCAGACAAGAAGAATCTTTTTAGAAAGTAAAAAACCTATGGCCTTTGAAAGTTCCATTGCGCAGTTAAATGCGCCACTCTTTTTTGATCAAAAACGTTTTGTAAAAGATATTGCAGAGGGCGATGCCATCAGTATCTTTCGCAATGCTCTGTCCGCAGCTCAGAACCATTTCAACAACCGCTTCCATGAAGGGGAAGAGGTTCATACCCTCGTCAATGAGTCGGCGCGCTTTGCGGATCTAATTCTGCACTATGCCTGGAACCAATTTGAATGGGACAAGGATATAAGCCTAATTGCTGTCGGTGGTTATGGCCGCGGCGAACTGCATCCCCATTCGGATATTGATCTACTGATTCTAATGCGTCGCGATCGCCCGCAAAAATACCGCCAAAACATAGAGCAGTTTTTGACCTTCTTATGGGATATTCAGCTAAAAATTGGTCACAGCGTGCGCTCATTATCTCAGTGCGTAGACGAAGCCAAAGGCGACATCACCATTGCCACCAACCTCATGGAAACACGTCTGGTCTGTGGCAATGGCGACTTGCGTGATGCCATGCTCAAGAAAACCGGCCCCAACAAAATATGGTCGTCGGCTAATTTTTATCGCGGCAAAATTGATGAACAAAGTGCCCGTCATCGAAAGCATGACGACACCGAATATAATCTAGAGCCCAATATCAAAGAGGCCCCTGGTGGCCTGCGTGATATTCAGCTGATTAACTGGACCGCCAAGCGTCACTTTCAATTGCACCGCCGCTCACAGCTTGTCCATGCCGGGTTTTTATCCGACGAGGAATATCTCACCCTGCGTCGCGATGAAGAGTTTTTATGGAAGGTTCGCTATGGCCTGCATCTAATAGCAGAGCGCCCAGAAGAACGCCTGCTGTTTGATTACCAGCGCAAACTTGCGACCATGTTTGGTTATACCGACAGCCCGGGTAGACTGGCTGTTGAGAAATTTATGCAGCGCTACTACCAGGTAGTCATCTCCATTCGTGAACTCACCGATGTATTGCTCCAATACCTCGACGAAGTAATCTATCGCAAAGACAAAACCAAAGTCGAGACTGTTATTAACGAGCGGTTTTTAGTGCGTGATAACTTTTTAGATACCGTCCACGAATCCGTATTTGTTGATCACCCGCCCGCCCTTCTTGAGCTATTTGTACTGCTCGGTGAAAACGAACATATTGATGGTATTCGCGCCTCAGCCATACGCCAAATAAGGCTTCATAGAAAACTAATTGACGATGATTTTAGAGCCAACCCCGTCAACCGCAAACTGTTTATGCGCCTGCTGCGATCGCCGAATAAGCTATCCATACAGCTCAGCCGCATGAATCGCTATGGCATTCTTGGTAGCTATCTCCCCGAATTCGGCAAGATTGTTGGTCAGACCCAACACGATCTTTTTCATATCTATCCAGTGGACGTACACACCTTGCAGGTGGTCAGAAACCTGCGTAATTTTGGGCACCCAGAGAGTGAGGAAGAGTTTCCTGTCGCCGCCAGTATTTTTAAAAGCCTCGACAAACCAGAGCTAATTATTATCGCCGCGCTGTATCACGACATTGCCAAAGGTCGCGGTGGTGATCACTCGCTGTTGGGTTCTGCCGACATCGCTGACTTTGCCACCCGTCATGGCGTGCAGCCACGGGAAGTAAAACTGCTGCAATGGTTAGTTGAAAATCATCTGCTGATGTCTACCGTCTCTCAGCGTGAAGACACCTCAGACCCAGATGTTATTTACAAGTTTGCCGCCCACGTGGGTGATCTGATGCATCTGGAGCATCTCTACCTGCTTACCGTTGCCGACATTAACGCCACCAATCCAAGACTATGGACAGACTGGAAAGGCTCGTTAATGCACAACCTGTATTTTGAAACTAAGCTTGCATTACAGGGTGGCCTTGGCCTGCCAGACGAAAAAGCCGACTGGATAAAGGACGCAAAAAATGCCGCCTTAAGCCTGCTCACGGAACAGAACGTCAGCGAAGCTCAGGCACTGAGCGTATGGAACGGCGTCGATGAAGAGTTCTTTCTTCGCGAAGAAGCCAATGATATCGCCACATTTACCAAAGCAATTATTGCCAATACCGATGACAATGCACCGGTACTTTTATTATGCGATGTCGGTGACGAGTTTCCCGTGGCCACACAGATATTTGTCCACGCCAAAGACCGACAAAATATCTTCTCTATTACGGCTGCCGTTTTGGATAAGCTGCATCTCAACATTCAAGATGCGCGACTTCATACCACCCATGACAACCGCGCCTTCGATGTGTTTTATGTACTGGACGATGAGGGCCACCCAGTGGGTGACAAGCCTCAGCTGTGTAACAGTATTATTGAGGCCCTGCGCGAGGGAATCCTCGACCCAAGTTCTGTTAGTTTTGATGTGCAGCGTCGTACCACCCGGCAGTTAAAAAACTTTGCCGTTGAAACCGTGGCATCACTGCGCAATGATCCCGAGACAAACACTACTGTGCTCGAAGTAATCACGCCGGATCGTCCAGGGCTATTAGCCCACCTGGCCAGTATATTCTTGCGTTACGGCTTGAATCTCTACAATGCCAAAATTACAACTTTGGGTGAGCGAGTTGAAGATATATTCTATGTGACCGACTACAACCATGAGCCTTTGACCGATCTTGAATTTAGCGCCAAGATTCAAGAAACCATCTGTATCGAACTCGACAAACGTAATCTAGACGATGCTCAGGGTTCAGAATTACAACAAATTGATGTTTGGAAATAGGCACTATGAACGCTAATTTAAAACACCTGCACCCCTACCCCTTTGAGCGTCTCAATCAACTTAAGGGCGGTATAGTGCCACCCGCACATCTCAGCCACATAGCACTGTCGATTGGTGAACCTAAACATCCATCGCCAGAATTTGTTAAGCAGGTGATGCGCGATTCCGTGGATAAATTGGCCCAGTACCCAACCACCAAAGGCGGTCTTGAGCTGCGCCAGTCGATAGCCAGCTGGCTAACCAGGCGCTTTAAACTCGATGCTGTAGACGCTGAACAGCAGGTGCTGCCGGTGACAGGGACCAGAGAGGCCTTATTTGCCTTCACTCAAGCAGTTATCAACAACGACACAGAAAGCCCTGTCGTCGTGTCACCTAACCCCTTTTATCAAATCTATGAAGGCGCGGCGATACTGGCCGGTGCCGAGCCCTACTATCTAGACTGCATACCAGAGCAGGGCTTTATTCCCGACTTAAGTAGCGTGCCTGAATCTGTATGGCAGCGCTGCCAACTGTTGCAAATCTGTACCCCAGGTAATCCTACAGGGGCTGTTATGTCCATTGCGCAAATGCAGGAAGCAATCGCATTGGCAGATAAATACGACTTTATAATCGCCAGCGACGAATGCTATTCCGAAGTCTATTTCGACGAACAGACGCCACCCTTTGGATTATTAGAAGCCTGCCAGCAGATGGGGCGCAATAACTATGATCGCTGCGTGGTTTTTCACAGCCTATCTAAACGCTCGAATTTACCTGGCCTTCGCTCAGGCTTTATTGCCGGCGATGCGGCCATACTTAAAGACTTTCTCAGCTATCGCACCTACCACGGCTGCGCCATGTCACTGCCCGTCCAAGAAGCCTCTATCGCAGCCTGGGACGATGAACAGCATGTGATTGACAACCGCACTCTGTACCGTAAAAAATTTGCGCTGGTCACCGGTATCCTGCGCGATGTACTCACCTTTCCAGAACCCCAGGCAAGCTTCTATCTGTGGCCAGAAACGCCCATAGACGACCGCGACTTTGCCCAGGGTCTGTTTGCCCAGCAGAATGTAACGCTCCTTCCTGGGCAGTATCTGTCACGAGAATCCGCCACCGGTAATCCCGGCTCATACAGAGTTCGTATGGCGTTAGTTGCACCCACAGAGGAATGTGTCGAGGCAGCCATGCGCATCAAGCAGTATGTGCAGAGCCTAGGAAAATAAAGGACTCGCTATGCTAAAAAAGGAAAGAGCAGCTCTAATTCTAAAAAGGCTCAATGAACTGTATCCAGAAACCCCTGTGCCTTTGGACCATCGTAATAATTTCGAACTACTGGTCGCAGTATTACTCAGCGCACAGTGCACAGATATCCGGGTTAATCTGGTGACCCCTGCGCTATTTGAGCAAGCAGACAACCCCTTCGACATGCAGCATGTGCCCCTAGATACCATCTATAAAATAGTCCGCCCCTGTGGTCTAGCCCCCCAGAAATCCAGTGCTATCTCAAAACTGTCAAAGATTCTGGTCGATCAATACGGCGGCGAAGTACCGGATGACTGGACAGCCCTAGAGTCACTGCCGGGAGTTGGTCATAAAACCGCTGGAGTAGTCATGTCCCAGGGATTTGGCCACCCAGCCTTTCCTGTAGACACCCACATCCATCGTCTGGCTCAACGCTGGGGTCTTACCAAGGGTAAGAATGTCACCAAGACCGAAGCAGACTTAAAAAAACTATTCCCCCGGGAAGAGTGGAACGCCCTGCATCTACAAATAATATTTTATGGCCGTGAATTCTGCTCCGCCCATGGCTGTGATGGCCGCGTCTGTGACATTTGCACCACCTGCTATCCAAACCGTAAAAACCCATTTATCGCCCATAAGCCCTAGCTCTTTTGCTATGCTAGCGCCCTAAATCAAGGAAGGTAAAAACGTGACTACTCTGTACGGCATCAAAAACTGCGACACCATCAAAAAAGCCCGTAAGTGGCTAACTGATAATGGCATCGAATATACATTTCACGATGTTCGTGCCGATGGCATAGACGCCGCAACAATCGAAAACTGGATCGAAAAGACCGACTGGGAAACTGTGCTCAACCGTCGCGGAACCACCTGGCGCAAGCTGGATAGCGCCGCTCAAGAAGCGACAAATCGAGGGTCGGTAACTGCCCTACTTATTGAACAGCCAGCCATGATTAAACGTCCCGTTTTAGATATGGATGGCGCGATCACCATCGGCTTTAAAGCCGATCAATACCAAACAATTTTTAACTAATCTTAAAGAGAAAACCCATGAGTAATTTGTACAGTTTCGCAATTGGTGTCGGCAGCAAAAATAGCCGCGGTGAATGGTTGGAAGTGTTTTATCCAGCACCCCTATTAAATCCAGAGCAAGGGCTCAGCGACATTGTGGCAGTTAGCCTCGGCCTAACCAGTGGCGAGATTGAGCCGAGCAGCGAACAGCTTGCCGCCTTACAGTCGGCACTTAAGCACAATGGTTACTCGGACATGGCCAAGACAGTGGAGCAACTTATTGCCTCAAGTCGTCCAGTAGTTGCTGTTCTGCTTCCTGAAAATACACCACCGACCACTGTCCCTCAGGGCTACCTGAAACTTCACCTGCTGTCCCATCGATTGGTTAAGCCCCATGGCACAGATCTATCCGGAATTTTTGGCACATTAAAAAATGTCGCCTGGACCAATGTTGGCGCGATTGATATCGAAGAATTACCAGAGCGTTTATTACAGGCTCGTATGGCAGGCCAACCATTGAGCGTCGACTGCGTGGATAAATTCCCCAAGATGGTCGACTACGTTGTGCCCTCAGGCATTCGAATTGCGGACACCTCAAGAGTCCGTCTGGGTGCCTATGTCGGCGAAGGCACCACGGTAATGCACGAAGGTTTCATTAACTTTAATGCGGGCTGTGAAGGCCCCAATATGATTGAAGGTCGTATCTCTGCGGGTGTTTATTGCGGCGCGGGTTCCGATGTGGGTGGCGGCGCTTCAATTATGGGCACGCTGTCTGGCGGCGGCAGCATGGTTATTTCTATGGGCGAAAAATGCCTACTAGGCGCAAACGCAGGACTGGGTATTCCCCTCGGCGATCGCTGCACCTTAGAAGCCGGCCTCTACATTACAGCGGGCACTATCGTCACTATGCTAGATGATCAAAAACAGGTGAGTGGCACCCTTAAAGCGCGTGACCTGGCGGGCAAGAGCGACCTGCTCTTTCGCCGCAACTCAGTCACAGGTACCGTTGAATGTCTGACCAATAAAAGCGCTGTAGAGCTAAACTCAGAGCTCCATAGTTCGAATTAAGAAGTTCGAATTAAAAAGCTCTAAATAAGGGGCCTTTTTTAAGCGCCCAATAAACTCTGTCCGCAAACCCGTACGGTATTACCATTGATACCTGCGGCTTGCGGGCTGACAAAGAACCCTATCACCTCAGCCACATCCACCGGCAATCCACCCTGGCTCAACGACGAAAGTCTGCGGCCCATCTGCCTTGTAACAAAGGGAATAGCCGCCGTCATCTGGGTTTCAATAAAGCCCGGCGCCACTGCATTAATCGTAATGCCTCGCTTGGCACAGGGCCCAGCCAAACTATCGACCATGCCAATCACCGCTGATTTAGAGAAGCCATAGTTGGTCTGGCCAACGTTGCCCGCGATACCGCTTATGGATGCCACGCCAACAATCTTGCCACCATTATCAAG
>CAJJAS010000009.1 GCA_905182245.1 gamma proteobacterium HTCC2207
TGAATTCGCAGTGGAATCTGTAACTCGATCTCCTTTAGTTCCTCGACTGATGGGAGTTTTGGACTAAGGTAGAGGTATAAACATGAAGCAACCACAAGGAATCCACCGCTTCCAAGCGCAGTAAGGATAGAGAGGTACTTCAAGAGGTTACGTTTTGTTAAGGACCGCATTTTTCAGCCACCAGTAAAATGAAGGTCTATTATAAGGTGTAGGTAATGTGAAGTGCATCATTTGCGAGCAAGGGAAACACTGTTAATGTCGTTTCTCGCCAAGGTTGGCCCAACTATAAAGGATGATAGCTAAGAAATGAGATTTTTAGAGTTTTTGTCAAAGCCCGCTAAACCTATGCTCGGACTTGATATTTCATCTTCTGCGGTTAAGTTAATTGAGCTAAGTAAGTCTGCGGAAGGCTATAAAGTCGAAGCATATCGGGTTATGCCACTACCCGTGAACACCGTTGTCGAGAAGAATATCGCTGACATTGAAGCTCTGGCCGAGGCAATCGAACAAGTGGTGGCTCGTTCTGGCACCAAGCTCTCCGATACAGCAGTCGCAGTATCGGGCTCCTCTGTTATCACCAAAGAGATCGAATTACCTGCTGGCTTGACCGATTTGCAGATGGAAATGCAGATTGAAGTCGAGGCGGATCAGTACATCCCTTATCCCATGGAAGAAGTCGCCTTTGATTTTGATGTCTTGGGTCCTGTAGAAACCAATGCTGATCTGGTGCGTGTGCTATTAGCCGCTTGCCGGCAAGAAAACGTTGAGCACCGCCGCCAGGCCTTGGAATTGGCTGGGCTTAACCCAAAAGTGGTTGATGTTGAGGGCTTTGCGGTTGAGCGAGCCTATAAATTGATGGAAGACCAACTCGATGATGTAGGTGATCAGGTTGTGGCCATTGCCGATATTGGTGCCACCATGTTCACTTTCACTGTGTTGGTAGACGGCAAAACTATCTACACCAGAGAGCAATTGTTCGGTGGCAAACAGCTGACGGAAGAAATACAGCGTCGATATGGGCTGTCTTACGAAGAAGCGGGGGAGGCGAAGCGCAATGGTGGCCTTCCTGAAGACTATGAAACCGAAGTGCTCGGCCCGTTTAAAGAATCATTGGTTCAACATATCACCCGATCACTGCAGTTCTTTTATTCCTCAAGTCAGTACAACTATATTGATCAGCTTTTCTTAGCTGGTGGTGTTTCAGCGTTGGACGGTTTAGTGGAGGAAGTCGAACATTCCCTCGGCTTGCCGGTCGCCGTTGCCAACCTTCTATCAAATATGCAGATTAACAAATCAATCAATGCCTCCTCCCTAGCAAATGATGGCCCCGCCATGATGCTGGCCGTGGGATTGGCGTTAAGGAGTTTTGATTAATGTCGCAGATTAATTTACTCCCTTGGCGAGAAGAGTCTCGAGAGCAGCAGAAAAAAGAGTACCTCACAAAACTAAGCTTTGTGGGTGTGCTCGCCGTGCTACTGGTATTTATATGGATTACCTTTGCCAGCACAGAGCTAGCTAATCAAAATAACCGCAATGTCTATCTGGAAACCAATATCGCCGAACTCGACAAAAAGGTTTCTGAGATTCGCGAACTAAAAAGTAAAAAGCAGGAAATGATTGCACGCATGAAAGTGATTCAAGATCTCCAGGGAACCCGCTCTGAAATTGTTAAGGTCTTTGATGAATTAGTTCGTGCATTACCCGACGGGATCTATCTCTCTGAGCTAGATAAAATCGGCAGCGATATAAAAATGTCAGGGTTTGCAGAATCTAATAACCGCATATCTACGTTGATGAGAAATTTGGATAAGTCGCATAAATATCAAGAATCTAACTTAGCCAAAGTTGAGCAGGACGAAACCCTGGGTACTCAGGGAAGCGTGTTTGATTTACAGATAAAGATCGAAGCTCAGGCGGCGGATGTAGCTACCAGCCCTTAGAGCACTCAGTTACAAGAGCTATTAGCTAAAAGAGCAGTCAGCGATAAGAGCCATGGTCAAGATTCAAACGGATTAGGATTAACGAACAAAAAAGTGCAGGGAAGATATGTCATTTAAAGACAGCTTAAACGAATTACAGGAAATTGATTTCGCCGATCTGGATATTCAACAGATAGGTGTATGGCCTGGTTCACTCAAAACAAT
>CAJJAS010000010.1 GCA_905182245.1 gamma proteobacterium HTCC2207
GCGCAAGCCAGGCATGGAAACCTTGATTCTGGCCGACCAAAATAACCGCATTGTTGGCCGGCCTCAGGAACCCGCATTGCACCTAATCCAGCAAATTCGCGATGAAGCTCACCGCTTTGCCATCACAGGCCACAAGGCGCGGCGGGACAAAAAACGTCGCACCTCTCCCTTAGAAGGTATTCCCGGTGTTGGCCCAACTCGCCGCCGCGACCTGCTGAAACATTTTGGTGGTATCGTCGAAGTGCGCAAGGCCAGCGTAGCGGATCTCATGAAAGTTGATAATATAAATAAAAAGGTAGCTGAAGCTATTTACAGTGCACTGTACAATGAGTAAGTTGACCTCGCTGAACCCGCCATTAATTACGGAAAATTATAAGTAGCCTATGTGGAATCTGCCTAATATTTTAACCCTGCTGCGTATCGCCTTGATTCCAGTCTTTATCGTTGTCTATTACCTACCCTGGGAATGGCACCATTTTGCCTCAGCTGCCATCTTTGGTTTGGCGGCACTGACTGACTGGGTAGATGGCTACCTAGCACGCAAGCTCAATCAGGTAACCCCCTTTGGTGCCTTTCTGGATCCCGTGGCCGACAAGCTAATCGTGGTTGCAGCCCTAGTATTGCTGCTAGAAGTTCATGCAAGCCCCTGGTTTGCACTGCCGGTGATTGTGATTATTGGCCGCGAGTTGGTGATATCAGCGCTACGAGAGTGGATGTCAGAGCTGGGTTCAAGAGACAGTGTTGCCGTCTCCATGATGGGCAAAGTAAAAACCTGGGTACAGATGATTGCCGTGGCTATTTTGTTACTGGCAAAACCCGAACAAGAGCTCATGACCATGATTGGATTTGTGGCCATTTATGCCGCAGCACTGCTGACACTCTGGTCAATGGTGGTCTATCTTATGCAGGCTTGGCCGCAATTGAGTGCAGAAGCTGATAAGTAGTTGATTTATTGCCAACATTCCCTAGAATAGCGGCCTCTGAGCAGCTGTACCCAGTATGCTCATTGAATGAAGAAACGTGAAAAAGTTGAATGACAGAATAAAGGCGCGGTAGCAAAGTGGTAATGCAGTGGACTGCAACTCCGCGATCGTCGGTTCGATTCCGACCCGCGCCTCCATTCAACGTCCTCGTTGAATCCCTCCCCATCCTTTTATGTGTCCTTATTTACTCGCTGACCAGGTTGCTGACTCAATAGTCCTACTTTGAGCTGATATGCATTGTTGTATCTGCTAATCTTCGCGCCTTAATAAAAACTATAAATAACAGGAATACCCTTATGCCAGAAATTACATTGTTCGGTTGGTTTCACACTATAGTCGGCATTGCTGCCCTCGTATTCGGCGTTTATTCGCTCGCCAAATTCAAAGTAATCCAATCCTCAGAATTCACCGGCAAGATCTATCTCGCCTGTACATTAATCGCGGCCATTTCAGCCCTATTTATCTACCATCGTGATGGTTTCGGGCCGGCGCATATGTTGGCTGTATTAACCTTATTGGCGGTATTGGTAGGTGCTGTTGCAGAGAAGACTAACGTATTCGGTAAGTTCTCACAGTACCTGCAGGCTATAAGCTACACAGGCACCTTCCTGTTTCATATGATTCCAGCGATCACCGATGGCCTAACGCGTCTGCCAGCCGATGCGCCCATAGTTACAAGCATCGAAGATCCCTTATTGCTGGGTTTCTATATGGCCTTTTTGTCCACCTATGTTATTGGTGTTATCGCACAGATTATCTGGCTGCGTAAACGCTCTAGCTAAGGCATTCGAAAATAGGTAATAGATAGTAGTTACTAGATAGCAGGTACCAGATAGCAAACTGCCGTAGCCCGCGAAAGCGGACCACGGCAGTTTTGTTAAGCCATACTCTTAAGCAGAACCCTCTTCAGGCTCCTGTTTCAAAAACTCCGACCCGGCCAAATACAAGTAATGCAGATGACGCTCATACTGGGCAATAGCATCGGCAATAATCTGTTCCTGACTGTAGCTCAAAATATCATACTGCTGGCCACCCCGAAGTAAAAACACCTCCGCACGGTAGTAGTCATCATTCTTTTCATCCGCATAGTCGGGCATGGCAAAGTGGCGCAGTCTAATCTGATAGTTAAAGTTCTCGGCATCTTCAATATTAATAATTAATCTAACGTTATCTGTTTCCGAGGCTAACTCTGCGGTAATACCATTGAGCTCAAATTCCGCAACTAGCTGCTCAAGAGCAGGTAGGGCAGAACTAGTAATAAACTTTTCGGCTTGACCGAGCTCGGGATGCGCCGTTAAAGAGGCCAGTTGCTTTTTCCAATTGGCTTTTGAAAACTGCTGAATAGTACTGTGATGCTGCACACTGTCCTGCAACATATAGTCTGCTTTAAGTGCTTTAAACAGGCTGTAACAAAATATCAGCAACACAAACATAAACGGAAACGCAGAGGCAATGGTCAACGTCTGCAGAGCACCCAAACCGCCCACAGACAGCAGTAACGCAGCAATAATGCCGATCACCGAGGTCCAAAAAATACGCTGCCATACTGGAGTGTCTTCCTCACCACCAGACGTCAGAGTATCAATCACCAGCGCACCAGAGTCGGCCGACGTAATAAAGAACGTAGTAATCAGGCAGATAGCAATGGTAGACAGCAACGAAGACAGAGGGAACTGCTCAAAGAACACAAACAACGCCACAGGCACATTAGCTCCCACCGCCTCAGCCAGATTGGATGCCGGATTAGTGGCAATCTCATTGATCGCCGTATTACCAAACACAGTCATCCACAAGAATGTAAATCCAGCCGGTATAAAGAGTACCCCAACAATGAACTCACGGATGGTACGGCCCTTCGAAACCCGGGCGATAAACATGCCGACAAACGGCGACCAGGATACCCACCAGCCCCAGTACAGAAGCGTCCAGCCACCGATCCAGTCATCTTTCTTATCATAGGCATACAGGTTAAACGTACTGCTAACAATCTCGCTTATATAGGCACCCGTGTTCTGCACAAAAATTTGTAGCAGAAGAATCGTAGGCCCAAAAAACAGCACGAACAGCATAAGAGCAACAGCCAGCGTCATATTGAGATTCGAGAGGCGTTTAATGCCGCGATCTAGACCCAGCACGACAGACATAGTGGCCAGCATAGTGATACCAATAATCAGCGTTATCTGCACCCCAGTGGCCTCAGGAACACCCACTAAATAATGTAACCCAGCATTAAGCTGCTGCACCCCAAAGCCCATAGAAGTGGCAACGCCGAAGATAGTGCCAACCACCGCAAAGGTATCAACCGTATGGCCAATACCGCCATAGATACGGTCGCCAATCAGAGGGTAAAGGGCAGAGCGGGGCAGCAAAGGCAAGCCATGGCGATAGGAAAAGTAGGCCAGAGTTAGCGCCACAATGGTATAGATTCCCCAGGCATGGAGGCCCCAGTGGAAAAAGGTAATACGCATCGCCTCTTTGGCCGCAGCAACAGTAGCCGCATCGCCGATGGGCGGCGACATATAGTGCATAACCGGCTCGGCAACACCAAAGAACATCAAACCAATGCCC
>CAJJAS010000011.1 GCA_905182245.1 gamma proteobacterium HTCC2207
GCGGTAGATAAAGCATATCCCCCGGCTCCAATACCCATTCCTGCAGTGGCTCGAAGTCAGCGAGAATCTTGAGTTCGGTGTTTTTTAGCAGCGGAGTCTCATCATCGCAAGCAGCACCAATCTGCCATCTGCGCTGACCAGCACCCTGAATAAGAAACACATCGTAGTAATCAAAATGCGGCCCAACACTACCGCCGTCTTCAGCATAGCTGACCATAATGTCATCAATGCGCCAAGGCGGTAGAAAATCAAAATGCTTTAACAGCTCACCCACTTCGGGGACCCAGAGATCAACGGCCTGAACTAACAATGTCCAGTGGCTAGCCGGTAACGAGGCAAAGCGGTCTTCAGCAAAGGGGCCATGTTCCAGTTTCCAGTCTTCACCAATAACCAGCCGTGATTCCACTTCCTGCTCAAGAGACAGGCCAGCCAGCTCATCCCCATCAATAGGCGGCTCAAAGTCTGCAATCGCATTGCGAATTAACAGCGGCTTTTTCTGCCAGTACTCGGCGAGAAATTCTTCGGGGCTTACGTTTCCTAAGATCATAGTTTGGGCATCATATTAGATATTTTTAGCCTGTGCAGAGGCATTGCCGATATAGGACGCAGGGGTCATGGCCTTCAGCTCAGCTTTCGCCGACTCAGGCATATCCAGCGTATCGATAAAGGTCTGAATCGTTGACTGATCCATCACATTGCCGCGGGTAAGGGCCTTAAGTTTTTCGTAAGGTTCTTCGATGCCGTAACGACGCATTACCGTCTGAATAGGCTCCGCTAGTACTTCCCAGCTAGCATCAAGGTCTGCGGCCAGCTTAGTTTCATTAAGCTGAAGCTTACTAATACCCTTATCTAGAGAGGCGTAAGCAATCATGGTATAGCCGAGGCCAACACCCATATTGCGCAGTACCGTGGAATCCGTAAGGTCACGCTGCCAGCGAGAAATAGGTAGCTTGGCCGCTAGATGCCCAAACAGTGCGTTGGCAATACCAAGATTACCTTCGGCATTTTCGAAATCGATAGGGTTAACTTTATGAGGCATGGTAGATGAACCCACTTCGCCGGCAATGGTTTTTTGCTTGAAGTAACCCAGAGAAATATAGCCCCAGATATCCCGGGCAAAATCAATCAGGATGGTATTCGAACGGGCTAGGCCATCAAATAACTCAGCCATATAATCATGAGGCTCAATCTGTGTGGTGTAAGGGTTAAAGTTCAAACCCAGATGCTCAATAAATTCCTGAGCAACCGACTGCCAGTCAATGTCGGCATAGGCAGAAAGGTGTGCATTGTAGTTACCCACCGCGCCATTAATTTTGCCCAGTAGCGGTACGGTTTTAAGCTGATCAATTTGGCGTTGCACGCGGTAGGCGACATTAGCCATTTCTTTACCCACGGTGGTGGGAGAAGCCGTCTGACCATGGGTGCGGGCCAGCATAGACACATCAGCGAACTCTCGGCCAATGGCTGCGAGCTGATCGGTAATCGCCTGCAGTGCGGGTAACATGACCTGATCACGTCCTTCTTTGAGCATGAGTGCATGGGATAGGTTATTAATATCTTCAGAGGTACAGGCGAAGTGGACAAATTCACTCACTGCATTCAGCTCGGCATTATCGGCAATGGTTTCCTTGATAAGGTATTCCACTGCTTTTACATCATGGTTTGTGGTGCGCTCAATCTCTTTAATGCGCGCTGCCTGCTCAAGCGTAAAGTTGTCAACTAGGGCATTAAGCACTGCATTAGCTTCATCAGAGAATGCTGGTACTTCAACAACAGCAGGATGCTTTGAGAGTTGCTGCAACCATCGCACCTCAACCATTACCCGATAGCGAATTAAACCAAACTCGCTAAATACAGTGCGCAGACGCTCTGTTTTTGAGCCGTATCGACCATCGATGGGTGAAACAGCGGTAAGGGGGGAGAGCGCGATATTGTTCATGATTTGTCCAAAATAGGTCGTTGAAATAAGCCGCCAATAATAACGGATTCGGCCCTTAATTTCAGATTAATTAAAGGCGCTGGAGGAATGCTGGGAGTTTTGTAGAGAGTTTAGCTAACAGCTTGTTCGCGACTTAACGCGCCGGCAGTAATTTGGCAAGCTGCTTGCGATAAAACGCTAGATGGATTCGCTTGCCACCCAACTGCTGCCACAGAAACGCGCTTCTTATAGCCGAAAATAGCAGGCAGCGAATACGTTCAGCCACCGCTGGCTGCTGCAGGTAACCGCTGGAGCCGCTGACCTGAATGCGCAGTCGAAGGGTACTCACAGTGTCTTGGTACAGCGAAGCAATATTGGCGTAGACATTGTCATGGGTAATCGAGAAATGCTGAGACTGACGCTCGGCGTTTTCAATGCCGGTGGCAATTTTATCCAGCATCCCTTTGTCGCTAGACAGCTTGCGCGCCAGATACAGAATAGACACCACGTAACGCAGTATCTCGCCGCTGTCCTTTTTTGTCTCCTCGCTGCCGTCACTGAACAACCGCTCCATGGAATCCATGCCCAGCTTTAAACCCGAGACGGGGCCATATATCTGGGACAGTGAATCGGGGTTTTGATTGAGCAGGGCACTCATGCAGAGCGACATTTCATCGCTAGATGCCTCACCGGTATTGGCCAGCTGAGACACGAGTTCGCAGGCATGAAATACCGCAGCGAGAGCAACTGCTTGCTCTGAAGTAGGTTTAGAAAAAAACATTAGGCCTCTTGGTCCGAATTCCAGGTGCGCTCGATGGTGCCTCCACCCAGGCATTCATCGCCCAGATAAAATACCACGGATTGCCCAGGTGTTACTGCGCGCTGTGGCTCTGCAAATAGCACTTCACAGCCGCCATTATCATTGGGCGTCACCCAACACAGCTGGTCCGGTTGTCGGTAGCGAGATTTGGCATAGCATTCAAATGGCGCATCAGATCCAGCCTCAGAGGCAGGTACCCCGTTGATCCAGTTGATATCCGCCGCGGCGAGATTATTAGTAAAAAGTAGGGGATGCTGAGAACCCTGACCAACAATCAATATATTATTTTCCAAGTCTTTGGCCAAACTGTACCAAGGCTCCGCATTGCCATCCTTGACGCCGCCGATACCCAGACCCTGACGTTGGCCCAGCGTATAAAACATAAGCCCCTGATGCTCACCCATAAGCTCACCCTCAGGCGTACGCATCTCGCCGGGCTGAGCTGGAATATACTGTTCCAGAAAGTCTTTGAAGCGTCGCTCGCCAATAAAGCAGATACCGG
The DNA here is from genome assembly GCA_905182245.1 of gamma proteobacterium HTCC2207. Taxonomy (GTDB): domain Bacteria; phylum Pseudomonadota; class Gammaproteobacteria; order Pseudomonadales; family Porticoccaceae; genus HTCC2207. Next base: position 3,241 of record CAJJAS010000011.1, read on the forward strand.
TACTGTCTTTTTTGTCGGAGGTAACAAAGCCATGTTCATCGGCAATTCGCCTAACCTCGGGCTTTTCTAGCTCACCCACAGGAAACAGCGACTTGGCAAATGCACTCTCAGCCACCGCATGTAAAAAATAGCTCTGGTCTTTGTTGTTATCTAAGCCTTTCAAGAGCTGGGTTTGCCCGTTTTTATGGCCGACCCTGGTGTAGTGGCCAGTGGCAATAAAGTCTGCACCCATCAGCTGGGCATAGTCGAGAAAGACCTTAAACTTTATTTCTCGATTACACAGGATATCTGGGTTGGGCGTGCGGCCTAGGCGGTATTCTTCAAGGAAGTACTCGAACACATTGTCCCAGTAATCGGCTGCAAAGTTAGCGGTGTGCAGAGTGATACCAAGCTTGCCGCAGACCTGCTGAGCATCGGCAAGATCGGCCTTAGCAGTGCAGTACTCAGAGCCATCATCCTCGTCCCAGTTCTTCATGAAAAGGCCTTCAACCTGATAGCCTTGCTGAATTAGAAGCAGGGCAGCCACAGACGAATCAACGCCTCCAGACATGCCGACAATCACTTTTTGTGGTTTGCTCATCAAACACCAAGATAAAGAAAAACGAGAAGCCGGATACTATAGGCCGTTACGAAATATTTCCAAGGGGAAAATGCGCTGAGCGCGATAATCTTCAATACAGTCCAGGACCATTGTGCTGCGTAAACTGGCCTTATTGGCCTTAATTTCATCCAGAGACATCCACAGAGCCTCATCAATGTCGCTATCAATTACCGCCGTCTCATCAAAGCGCACCGCCTGAGCCACAAAGCTTAAACGATAATAGGTAACGCCATTGGCCTCTGCAAAATGGGTAGAGATACCCAGAAAGCCGCGAATTGAAACTTCCCAGCCGGTTTCCTCCATCGTCTCGCGAATCGCAGCCTGTAAAATATCTTCGCCTGGCTCAACATGGCCAGCAGGTTGTTTAATCACCTGCACGCCAAACTTGGTTTCTTTGACCATCAAAAATTTGCTGTCTTTTTCAACGACGGTGGCAACGATAAGGTGAATTTTGTCGGGCACGGAGGGTCCTTTTTATTGGGGCTGTTTAGGTGTGTTTAATCGAGTATTTGATTGCGCATTTAATCGAGAGAGGGAGGCTGAGGTAACAGTATCGTCAACGCTATACTCGCCCGGATTAAGACCATCAAGAGTCCAGTCTCCCACCTTGGCTCTTACCAGCCTTAGGGTCGGCAAGTTAACCGCCGCGGTCATACGCCGTATCTGACGATTACGGCCCTCGTTAATTACAATCTCCATCCAGCTATCGGGGATTAATTTTCGTACCCGAATTGGCGGCACACGGTCCCACAGGACGGGTTCAGGAATAAGCTTGCAGGATAGGGCGGTTGCCATTCCGTCTTTTAGGCTAACTCCGGCTAACAATTCATCGCACTGAGCCTGGGTGGCGTTGCCTTCAACCTGAACCCAGTAGGTTTTACTGAGTTTGTATTTGGGATCACTGATTTTGGCCTGCAATAAGCCGTCATCAGTAAGTAATAAAAGTCCTTCAGAATCAAAGTCGAGGCGTCCGGCAGGGTAAACCGCTTTCACATTAATGTAATCCGCGAGAGTCTTTTTGCCACTATTATCCGTAAATTGGCTCAGTACCTGGAACGGTTTATTAAAAATGATCAATTTGGCCACGTTTTTTCTCCATTTAACCCTATTGTAAATGAAACAGGGTTACAAAAAACCGATGAATTCATGCTAAAATGCCGCAATCCGGTAAATTTTTTACAAACTAATTTTGCAACGTTTTATCGAATAATTAAAGATCACAGTCCACGGAGACAATAATGGGTTATCAACATATTCAGATTCCACAATCTGGCGAAAAAATCACAGTAAACGAAGACCTCACGATCAACGTACCTAACAACCCAATTATCCCTTTTATTGAAGGTGACGGTATTGGTGTTGATATTACTCCGGTAATGGTCAAGGTCATCGATGCGGCAGTAGCCAAAGCCTATGACGGCAGCAAGCAGATTTCCTGGATGGAAGTGTACTGCGGCGAGAAAGCAGCAGAATTATATGAAGGCGACTGGTTCCCAGCAGAAACACTGGAAGCGGTTAAAGAATATGTAGTATCAATCAAAGGCCCACTGACTACGCCTGTTGGCGGCGGCTTCCGTTCGCTTAACGTAGCCTTGCGTCAGGAACTTGACCTGTTTGTTTGTCAGCGTCCCGTTCGTTGGTTTGAAGGTGTTCCTTCTCCTGTTAAAGCGCCTGACAAAGTTGATATGTGCATCTTCCGTGAAAACTCCGAAGATATTTATGCCGGCATCGAGTGGCGCGCGGGTACAGAAGAAGCAACTAAGGTTATCAATTTCCTCCAGCAGGAAATGGGCGTAACTAAGATTCGTTTCGACACTAACTGTGGTATCGGCGTTAAGCCAGTTTCAGAAGAAGGTACTAAGCGTCTGGTTGCCAAAGCAATTCAGTATGCAATTGACCAAAACAAGCCTTCTGTGACTCTGGTTCACAAAGGTAACATAATGAAGTTCACCGAAGGTGCTTTCTGCGACTGGGGCTACGAAGTTGCCCGTGATCAGTTTGGCGGCGAGTTAATCGATGGCGGTCCATGGCAGGTTGTTAAGAACCCTAACACTGGCGCCGACATCATTATTAAAGACGTTATCGCTGATGCAATGTTGCAGCAGATCATTTTGCGTCCAGACGAGTATAGCGTTCTAGCCACATTGAACCTGAACGGCGATTACATCTCTGATGCATTGGCTGCTCAGGTAGGCGGTATTGGTATCGCACCTGGCGCAAACCTGTCTGACGATGTTGCTATCTTTGAAGCGACTCACGGTACAGCACCTAAGTATGCTGGCCAAGATAAGGTAAACCCAGGTTCATTGATCCTAAGTGCCGAGATGATGCTGCGTCATATGGGCTGGCACGATGCGGCTGACCTAGTGATTAAAGGTATTGAAGGCGCTATTGGAGAGAAGAAAGTGACCTATGACTTTGAACGCCTGATGGACGGTGCAATTTTGATGTCCTGCTCAGAGTTCGGCGATACTATGATTGAAAACATGTAAGTGATTGAGAACATGTAAGCGATTGAAAACATGTAAGCGATTGAAAACATGTAGGACGGCAGTGCTTTTTTTTATAAGCAAAGCCAGATAGTAATAAAAAAACCCGGCGTCACGTATGTGGCGCCGGGTTTTTTTATGGATCACAGCTTTTAGCAAGCTGATATTGGTGACTTAGTGGTCAAGCAATCCCACCTTCCATAGCGAGATTATGCATCTTTGCGGGGTCGTCCTCAGGCTCAACTGTCGAGTCGACGGGCTGGATATTAATCGCATGTAGCCCCTTGTCGCCCCGTTCAGTATCATAGCTAACATACTGGCCTGCCTTGAGAGTTTTATAGCCCTCCACATTAATTGCGCTGTAATGGACGAAGATATCATCTTCACCATTGTCGGGGAGAATGAAACCGAACCCCTTAGCATTACTAAACCATTTAATAGTACCTTTACTAGACATAACCTGTTGCCTTCTTCCTATCAAGCATTTTAAAAAGAGCTGTACATCATTGCGCTCATAAACCACCTTAAATTAAGGCACTGCAACTCTAAATGCCTAAATTATTCTGTCAAGTACCGTTCGTCGGTTACTTGGAAAGTATATTCTGAGGTAAGATAACCACACACTTTCAATGACTAGTAATCGGCAGTTTTAGATGAGCGAAGAAAAAAATACACCAGATTGGCAACATGATGGAAATACTGTGGTCGAAGAATCAAGGCCAATCTTGAAGAAGCCCCGTATGTTCCAAGTAGTACTGTTAAATGATGACTACACACCAATGGAATTTGTAGTTGAGTTGATAGAGCAGTTTTTTTACAAGTCGCGAGAGAATGCGACGCAGATCATGCTTAAGATACACACCGAGGGAAAGGGCATCTGTGGCATCTATACTGAAGATGTGGCAGAGACGAAAGCGGCAGTAGTAAACCAATATTCGATGGACCACCAGCATCCGCTTCTGTGTGAAATAGAACCCTGTAACGACGACGAAGAGTCATAGATATGCTAAGTAGAGAGCTTGAAGTCACCCTTAATTTGGCCTTTAAAAACGCACGTGAAAAACGTCATGAGTTTATGACCGTTGAACACCTGCTCCTAGCGCTGCTTGATGATGCATCTGCATCTAATGTGCTGAAAGCCTGCGGTGCCGACCTGGGAATATTGCGCCAGGACCTCGTTGAGTTTATTGACTCAACAATGCCAACCATCCCCGAAACCCAACTAGAGCAAGAAACTCAGCCTACACATGGCTTTCAACGTGTGTTGCAGCGCGCTGTGTTTCAGGTTAATTCGGCCAACCACAGTGAAGTGGTCGGTGCCAATGTTGTGGTCGCGATCTTTAGCGAGCAAGAGAGCCAGGCCGTGTATTTTCTGCGCCTGCAAAATGTTGCGCGCATCGATGTGGTTAATTACATTTCCCACGGCATCTCCAAGTATGTAGATCAGGCCGAACCTAGCCCAGATCAGCATGAGCAGACTGGCGAAGAAGCCGGTGGCGGCGAAGCCAAAGAGGAGAGCCTACTCCAGCAGTTTGCTGTCAACCTCAATGAGCAGGCGCGCCTGGGTCAGATTGATCCCTTAATTGGCCGCGATCAAGAGGTGGAGCGAGTCAGTCAGATACTGATACGACGTCGCAAGAACAACCCTCTATTAGTGGGTGAGTCTGGTGTCGGTAAAACCGCCATCGCAGAAGGCCTTGCCAAACTTATTCTCGAAGAGAAAGTGCCCGAGCCAATGTTGGGCAGCACCGTCTATTCATTAGACATGGGCTCGCTGTTAGCGGGCACCAAGTATCGCGGTGATTTCGAGAAGCGCCTAAAAGGCATTATTGCCGAATTGATGAAAGAGGATAAATCTATCCTGTTTATCGATGAGATTCACACCATTATTGGTGCCGGCGCAGCCTCTGGCGGCGTTATGGATGCATCGAATCTACTCAAGCCACTGCTGTCCTCAGGGCAACTGCGCTGCATAGGCTCAACAACCTATCAAGAGTACCGCGGTATCTTCGAGAAAGACCATGCACTGTCGCGTCGCTTCCAGAAAATTGATGTGCCAGAGCCCAGTATTGAAGAGACCTATCAAATTCTTAAGGGACTCAAGTCGCGCTTTGAAGATCACCATGATCTCAAGTTTACTAACCCGGCGTTAAAAGTAGCGGCCGAGTTATCTGCCCGCCATATTAATGACCGCTTCCTGCCCGACAAAGCTATTGATGTTATCGATGAAGCCGGTGCCTACCAGCGCCTGCAGCCAGAGAGCAAGCGTAAGAAGACTATTGGCGTCAGTGATATTGAGTTAGTGATCTCCAAGATTGCCCGCATTCCAGCCAAGAGCGTGTCTAGTTCAGACAAGGCACAGCTGCAGGGTCTGGCAGACAAACTTAAGATGGTAGTATTTGGTCAGGATCCAGCGATCGATGCACTGTCTACCTCTATCAAGCTGGCCCGAGCCGGACTGCGTGATGGCAGTAAGCCGATTGGTAGCTTTCTGTTTGCAGGCCCAACCGGTGTTGGTAAAACAGAAGTCAGCCGTCAGCTGGCCAAAGTTCTCGGCGTAGAGCTAGTGCGCTTCGATATGTCCGAGTATATGGAACGTCACACCGTCTCACGCCTGATTGGTGCACCTCCAGGCTATGTTGGGTACGACCAGGGCGGGCTCTTAACAGAGGCCGTTAACAAGCAACCTCATTCAGTGATACTGCTCGACGAAGTTGAGAAAGCGCATCCTGATGTGTTTAACCTGCTTCTCCAGGTTATGGATCACGGTACCCTCACCGACAACAACGGTCGCAAAGCGGACTTCCGCAATGTGATATTGATTATGACCACCAACGCCGGTGCAGAGTTGATGAGCAGAGCCTCTATTGGTTTTGCCGATCAAAACCACCAAACCGATGGTATGGAAGCAATCAAGAAAATGTTCACCCCAGAGTTCCGTAACCGCCTCGACAGCATTGTGCAGTTTGGCGAGTTGACCATGGATGTGATCAAAACCGTGGTCGACAAGTTCCTGGTACAGCTGCAGTCGCAACTGGACGAGAAGAAAGTCTTTCTCGACATTGATGATGATGCGCGGGAGTGGTTAGCGGTGAATGGTTATGACGCCAAAATGGGCGCGCGACCTATGGATCGACTGATTCAAGAGAAGATCAAAAAGCCATTAGCCGAAGAAGTCTTGTTTGGTGGTCTGTCAGAGAAGGGCGGTACGGTGTTTATCAGTGTTGAAGATAATGAGCTGGTAGTAGCCACCGAGCCGAAGACGGCAGATGCGGTGTAAGCGTTAGAAGAACAGATCAGTAAAAAGAGCAACAAAAAAACGAAGCGAGATAGCCAGTACAACTGCTATCTCGTTTTCGTTTGTGCGCTTTAAAAAACGTGCTTAAAAACAGAAAGGTCTATCGTTCGCGGAAGGTAATGCGACCCTTAGTAAGATCATAAGGTGTCATCTCAACCTTGACCTTATCACCCGTCAGAATACGGATGTAATGCTTGCGCATCTTGCCAGAAATGTGGGCAATAATAGTGTGACCATTTTCCAATTTAACTTTGAAAGTGGTGTTCGGCAGGGTATCTACAACCTCGCCTTCGAATTCAATGTGCTCTTCCTTCGCCATACGCTTATTTTCATGCCTGTAAAAAAGGGCGCAGTTTGCCCTAAAATGTCCGCTATAGCAAAGTCATTCGCTCATCTGCCAGGTATTTTCCTGAAGTAACTCCAGCGGTTGATAGTTAGTTTTGTAGCTCATCTTTTGGCAGTCTTCGATCCAGTAGCCCAAATACAGAGACTTCATGCCCAATTGTTGCGCCAAAGAAATCTGAAATAGCACTGCCAGGGTACCCAGACTGCGCACCGACTCCTCAGGATCAAAGTAGGTATAGATAGCCGAGAGTGCATTGGGCAACACATCCATCACCGCACAACCAATCAGCTTACCCTCCACCCTGAACTCAAGAAAATTCGTGCAATCCCAGGCAGTACCCAAAAACTGTTCAAACTGCTCTCGAGACGGTGGATACATATCGCCGTCCTGATGACGGGCGCTAATATAACGATCGTAAATAGGGTAGTGCTCATCGAGATCAATAGCGTCTTTCTGATTTACCTGTACATCCGAGTTGCGGTTCCAGCAGCGCTTTTGCGAGCGATTACGGACAAAGAGGTCGACCGGTATACGCGCAGGAACACAGGCATTACAGCTGCCACACATAGGGGAATAGAGGTAAGTGCCGCTACGGCGAAAGCCCATCGCACTCATACGGCCATAGAGTTCAGTATCCACAGAGATATCTGGGTCGACAAAGGCCGTAGTGGCTTGGCGGCCCTCAAGATAGCTGCACTCATGGGGTTCCGTGAGCAGCAGGCGAATCTTGCTAATGTCTGGTGAAATATCTCTCGTCATAGGTTCCTGATGGAATCAATTCTGATAAGCCCTAAGCCTAGTCGATTGAGAGGGGTTACTCAATGTTAAAGCGGAGATCCCTCGTCGCTGCGCTCTTTCGGGATGACATACAGTTTGTCACCCTGAGCGTTAGGGAAGGGTCTTAGTCAGAGGCTGAGGCTGAGGCTGTTGCGGCACTGATTAAATGAGGTCTGCTGGTAATGTTGAGAGATCCTTCACTGCGTTCAGGATGACAATTGCGGATTCGGGATGCCGCATTTTAGGGTTCTGCCGGGATGACTCGGACGTGCTGCCATTGTGACAACTAATCTGTCATTTCGATCGGAGGGAGAAATCTCCAGCGATTGGCAGCGAACCTAAACCCTCACTATCGGGCCAGCCAAGCAGCTTATCTTTACAGCCCGCAAGCTGAGCCAAAAATTCCTCACGGGGAATCAACACGGCACCCATACTCATTAAATGGGGATTCTCAATCTGGCAGTCTAGCAATTCAAACCCCTTGCTTTGAATCCAATGGCAGAGATACGCCATCGCAATTTTAGAGCCGTTAGGCACCAGGCTAAACATAGACTCACCACAGAAAACGCCACCAACAGCAATGCCGTAAATACCCCCCACCAAACGATCCTCGTCCCACACCTCCACCGAATGGGCCTGACCCAAACCGTGCAGTGCCGAATAGGCATCAATCATTTCAGGAATAATCCATGTGCCCAAATCGTCGGCTCTGGGCGCAGCACAGGCCTCAATCACCCGGCCAAAGGCAGTGTCGGTAGTAATTCGATACTGATTCTGACGCAGACATTTGCGCAGACTTTTAGAGATATGAAATTGCTCAGGGCGAATCACACAACGAACAGAAGGGCTCCACCACAAAATTGGGTCGTCGTCGCTAAACCAAGGAAATATACCGTGGCGGTAAGCATCGTAAATAGTGGTGGGCTCAAGATTGCCACCTACTGCGAGAAGCCCATCGGGCTCCTCGACAGCGGTGCAAGGATCAGGAAATTGCGGTGAATCTGGATCTAAAAAATGCAGATCCATTTACTGGTCTAGGTATCGCTCAGCATCTAGGGC
>CAJJAS010000012.1 GCA_905182245.1 gamma proteobacterium HTCC2207
GGCCGTTTTGCAGTAAACGTTGTCAGCAGATTGATTTTGGTGACTGGGCGACGGAGAGTTTTGCGATTGCCGGTGAGCCTGCTTTAGATGCTGAGACCCTTATGCAGGGTTATGAGGAAGAGTAGCAGCGAGCTTTTGTAATATAGGTTTGTTGGCTTCGGGGAATTCATAGGCTGAACCTGTATCTGAAGCACCTGCCAATAAATCACTCAGCATTACCCAGCGGCATTCCTGCCCTTCTACGCCTCTGGCTTCACCCTCAAAGGCGGTTACCTGCCATATATCTAGCAACACATGTTTGTCGCTGTAATCGTGGGAAACCTGCATAAAAGGGGCTGCTGCGGTGACAGTAATATCGAGTTCTTCTTGCAACTCTCTGACTAATCCCTGATAGGCGCTTTCGTCGGCTTCAATTTTACCGCCAGGAAATTCCCAGAGTCCGCCCTGATGCAGGTGATCTGGGCGTCGAGCTATTAGAATTTGATCTGGGGTGCCATAAATGACGGCGGCAACGACATGAGTGCGTTTCATAGAGATAGGCTTTTCATAGCTGAGGGCTCTTCATAGCTACAGGCTCTTCATAGCTACAGGCGTTTCATGGCTGGGAGGGCCGCTCACCTAGGTTCTGTACTCGGCATTAATGCGCACATATTCGTAGGTAAGGTCGGTGGTCCAGACGGTCTCTGTGGCCTGACCACGATTTAATGAGACGCGTATTTCGATATCTTCGGGTTGCATGGCTGCCTGTCCGGCCTCTTCGCTGTAGCTCGAGGATTTGGCCCCATTTTCGGCAATTAACACGCCGTTTAAATGGAGCTGCAGTGCATTGACGTCGAGATTCTTAACCCCAGCTCTGCCAATGGCGGCGAGTATTCTGCCCCAGTTTGGATCTGAGGCTGCCAGTGCGGTTTTTACGAGGGGTGACTCGGCGATGGTATAGGCCACGGCAAGAGCTTCGTCTGTGTCGGCTGCGCTCTCCACGATGACTGAGACAAACTTACCCGCCCCTTCGCCATCACGAATAATGGCCTGGGCCAAGTCGATAAAGATTATTTTAAGTTGGGCGACAAACTGGTCGAAAGATTCTTCGTCGATGGTAACGCCGCTGGTGCCTGTGGCGACCAAAATAACGGCATCATTGGTGGAGGTGTCACTGTCGACGGTGATGCGATTAAAGGATTTTTCGTTGGCTAACCTGAGGGCGCGATGGAGAAGCTCTGCATCCACAGCGGCATCGGTGGCGACATAGGCAAGCATGGTGGCCATATTGGGCTTGATCATGCCCGAGCCTTTGCTGATGCCGGTGATGGTTATGCTGTCTGAGTTTGATGCTGCGCTATTCGCGCCGTATTGCAGGGAGGCACCTTTGGCTCTGGTATCTGTGGTTAATATGGCTTCGGCGGCATCGGGCCAGTTGTTATCACTGAGGGCGGCTACGGCGGCGGGTATGCCACTGAGTAGTCTGTCCATTGGTAGGGGTTCGCCAATCACGCCGGTTGAAAATGGCAGTATCTGTTCTTTGCTGGCGGAGGTCGCCGCTGCTAGGGCTTCACAGCTCTGCAATGCGTCGCTGATGCCCTGATCGCCGGTGCCGGCGTTGGCATTGCCTGTGTTTACTAATAAGTATTTCGGGGTATGGCTGGCCAGATGTTGCTTGGCAACAATGACTGGGGCGGCGCAGAAGGCATTTTGCGTAAATAGCCCTGCTGCTGTGCTGCCTTCGGCAATTTCCATGACCAGCAGATCTTTGCGGCCTGGGGTTTTGATCCCTGCGCTGGCGATGCCCAGCTTAAAGCCGGTCACCGGATGCATGGTTGGAAGCTGTCCTTTGCCTGTTGCCATTTTATTGCCTTCTAATTTTTGCCTTCTGTCTCTAGCGCTTGCTATCTATGCCTGCGCTATGTCTATTCTATACCTACTCTATGCCTATTCTATGCCTATTCTATGCTCAGCTTAAGAGACCCTAGCCTAGATCTTACCGTGACACTGCTTGTACTTCTTGCCTGAACCACAGGGGCAGACATCGTTGCGCCCTACTTTGGGTCCGCGACGCTGGGGCTGCTGTACTGGCGCGGCCTGTGCACTCTCATCATCAATACCCGCTGCTGCGGCATGCTGGTACTCGCGACCTTTTTGCTCTTCGCGGCGCTGCTGTTCTAGGCGTTCCATGTCTTCCCGGGTCGCCACTTCAATATGGCTCAGGTAGCGAATGGTCTCGTATTTAATATTGTCGAGCAAGCCTTCAAACAGGGCAAATGATTCGCGCTTGTATTCCTGCTTGGGGTTTTTCTGGGCGTAGGCACGCAGGCCAATACCCTGTCGCAGCTGGTCCATGCTGGCCAGATGCTCTTTCCAGAGGTTGTCTAGCACCTGCAGCATGATCTGACGCTCGACTTCACGCATCTGATCACCCACATGGGCATAGCGGGTGACATAACTTGCCTGCACCGACTCAATAATGCGCGCACGCAATGTCTCTTCGTCGAGACGTGTATCTTCGTCCAACCATTGCTGTAATGGCACTGGAGTGGTGAATTCGTTGGTTAGCACTTTCTCTAGACCGGCAATATCCCACTGCTCTTCGATACTTATGGGCGGGATATAGTTGCTGATGCACTGGTCTATAACATCTTCACGGACATTGGTAATTACGTCGGAGATATCGGCATCTTCGAGTAGGTCGTTGCGCTGTTGATAGATAACCTGACGCTGGTCGTTGGCTACATCGTCGTATTCGAGAAGATGCTTACGGATATCAAAGTTGCGGCCTTCGACTTTACGCTGAGCCTTAACAATGGCGTTGGTGACCATGCGATGCTCGATGGCTTCGCCATGTTCCATGCCCATGGAACGCATTAGGTTCTTAACGCGGTCTGAGGCAAATAGGCGCATCAATGGATCTTCTAATGACAGATAGAAACGCGAGACACCTGGGTCACCCTGTCGGCCGGAACGACCGCGAAGCTGATTATCAATACGGCGTGATTCGTGGCGCTCGGTAGCAACAATGTGTAATCCGCCCGCTTCAAGAACCTTGGCCTGACGCTCTGCCCAGTCGGCTTTTACTGCGGCGACTTTCTTGTCGCTGTCTTTGCCTTTTTCTTTTAGCTCTTTGAGTTCGGCTTCGACATTGCCGCCGAGTACGATATCTGTTCCGCGACCGGCCATGTTGGTGGCGATGGTCACTGCACCGGGACGTCCGGCATTAACAATAATGTTGGCTTCGAGCTCGTGCTGCTTGGCGTTAAGTACGCTGTGCTTGATTTTGGCCTTTTTGAGCATATCCGATAGTAGCTCGGAGGTTTCTACCGAGGCTGTGCCCACTAATATAGGGGCGCCCTTGGCGACGATCTCGTTGATATCTTCGATAACGGCTTCGAATTTTTCTTCCTGACTCAGGAATACCAGATCGTTGAGGTCAATACGCTTAACATCAACGTTGGTGGGAATAACCATCACTTGCAGACCATAGATCTGCTGGAATTCGTAGGCTTCGGTGTCAGCGGTTCCGGTCATGCCGGCCAGCTTTTGATACTGACGGAAATAGTTCTGGAATGTGGTTGAGGCCAGGGTCTGGCTCTCTTGCTGTATTTCTAAACCCTCTTTGGCTTCGATGGCCTGATGCAGGCCTTCCGATAGGCGTCTGCCAGCCATGGTGCGTCCGGTGTGCTCATCGATAAGTACGGCCTGACCTTCCTGCACAATGTATTCCACGTCTCTGTGGAACAGGTGCTGAGCTCTTAGGGCTGAATGTACGTGATGTAGCAAGCCTAGATTACTAGCCATATAAAGGCTTTGATCCTGCTCGAGTAGGCCTTCGCTAATGAGTATTTCTTCAACTTTTTGGTGGCCGCTTTCAGTGAGCTCTACGCCGCGAGACTTTTCGTCCACAACAAAGTCACCGTCCAATTCTTCAGGGGCATCAGCGTCTGTTGCAGCTTCGTCCGTCGCTTCAGGTTCAACCTGTACAGTCAGTTTTAACGTGAGTGCATTAATGCTTTGATACAGTGCTGAGCTGTCTTGGGCTGCACCGGAAATAACTAATGGGGTTCTGGCTTCGTCGATAAGAATCGAATCTACTTCATCGATAATGGCAAAGGAAAGACCGCGCTGAGATTTGTCTTCCAGACGCAGGGCCATATTGTCGCGTAGGTAGTCAAAACCAAATTCGTTATTAGTGCCGTAGGTGATGTCGGCGGCATAGGCGGCCTGACGAGTGCTCGGCTGTAATTCCCCTTCGTCGTCAGGATTGAGACGGAAGGAATTGGGGCTGTCTGGCCCCTGATACGATTGAATAACACCAATAGACATACCCAACGCTTGATACAGCGGCGCCATCCATTGGGCATCTCGTCGCGCAAGGTAATCGTTAACGGTAATAACATGCACGCCGTCTGCTGGCAGTGCATTGAGGTAGGCAGCCAATGTGGCCACGAGGGTTTTACCTTCACCGGTACGCATCTCGGCAATTTTGCCGCTGTGCAGGGTGAGTCCACCGATCATCTGTACGTCGAAGTGACGCATGCCCATGACGCGGCTGGCAGTTTCTCGCACAACGGCAAAGGCTTCAGGGAGTATTTGATCAACGGTTTCGCCCTGAGCGAGTCGTTCTCTCAGTACTGCGGTCTGTGCTTTGAGGTCTGTGTCATTAAGGGCTTTAAGGCCTTCTTCCAGCGCATTTATTTTGCTGACTATTTTGCGCATACCGCGCAGTTCACGATCGTTGCTGGTGCCGAATACTTTTTTTAGAATTTTGCCGAACATTGTGTTTTTCCGTAAATATAAGCGAAAGAAACAGAGAGCTATCCTGCTCTCCAGTAAACCATTTAGACGTTAAGCGAGGTTTAGCGGCTGGTGCGTTTGATATAGGAGGCTGGATCGACTGTGCGACCGTTTTTGTAAACTTCGAAGTGAACATGGGGGCCTGTAGATCGGCCGGAACTACCCATGCTGGCTATTAGTTCGCCTTTTTTAACAATGGCGCCTAATCGGGCAATGTTCTTTTCGTTGTGAGCGTAGCGTGTAACAAATCCGTCGCTGTGGTTGATTTCAACCATCTGTCCGTAACCACTGCGTTCGCCTGACCAGGTAACAACACCTGAGGCAACGGCGATAACATCGGCGCCCTGTCTTCCGGCGAAATCAACACCGGCATGCCAGCGTTTTTTGCCGTGGAATGGGTCGGTGCGCATGCCGTATTCTGAGGACATCCAGCCTTTAACGATAGGACGGCCTGCAACTCTGCGTTCGTTTTTAATGCGGTTGTCGGACAGCATAGACTGCAGTACTTGCAGCTGTGACTCACGGCTATCAATATTGCTGTCGAGTCGGGCAAACAATGTCGCCAGCTCTTCTTGGATATCGATGGTGCTGGCTGTCTCTGTGACTAAATTGGTATCTGGACCACCTAAACCTGGGTTGACGGAGAAGTCGAATTCACCGTCTTCTAGGCTGGCTATCTGGGTAAGTTGCTCGCCGAGCGCGTCTAATCGAACCAGTCGAGAGCGCATCTGAGCTAATTTAACGGTCATTGCCGAGAGGGAACCGGCTAACTGATCACGGCCAGCATCTACTTCTTCCTGCTGAACAACGATCTGGTGCTGCATTTCGCTAATACTATTATCAAACAAGAGTTCCCAGCGCCCATCGGCTATCTTAACGCCCAGCATGGTGCCGGCTGCAACGGGAATACCCAGAAGCACCACTGACAACAGACCTTTGGCCCAGCTATTAAGGCTAAGTGTTCTAACCTTCTCCGCTCGACTGCTGATAAGAATTATTTTCACTGGAGGATTATGCCTTCTCTCACTCAAAAACTATTAAAAAAATTAATTCGGCTGCATGTACGATATAGGTACATCTTCCGGATTATCAATAAAAGTGACTACTTCCCAGGCATCCGTGTCTGCGATTAATGCGCGTAATGACGCATTATTTAGTGCATGCCCTGATTTATACGCATCGAACTCTCCAATTAAGCTGTTTCCCAGCAGATAGAGATCGCCGATGGCGTCCAGGATCTTATGTTTGACGAATTCATCGTCGTAACGCAAGCCGTCTTCGTTCAAAATTTGAAACTCGTCAACAACTATGGCGTTTTCTAAGCTTCCGCCCCGCGCTAATCCCTGTGAGCGGAGATATTCAAATTCTCGCATAAAGCCAAATGTTCTGGCTCTGCTAACTTCTTTAACAAATGAGGTACTCGAAAAATCGATGCTCGCATTCAGGGTCTGATGTTTGAACACTGGGTGATCAAAGTCAATAGCAAAATTGACTTTAAATCCTTCGAAAGGCCTGAAGGTAGCGCTTTTATCGTCTTGTTTTACGGTGACGTCGCGCTTAATACGAATAAATTTCTTGGGGGCGTCCTGCTCAAAAATACCGGCGGACTGCAATAAAAAGACAAAGGGGCCTGCACTGCCATCCATAATTGGAATTTCGGGTGCTGACACATCAATAAGAGCATTGTCGATGCCCAGACCGGCCATAGCTGAGAGCAGGTGTTCAACGGTAGAGACGCGAACGTCACCATTGACGAGGGTTGTAGAGAGGGTAGTGTCGCCGACGTTCTCTGCTTTGGCAGCAATTTCGACCATTGGATCAAGGTCTGTACGACGGAAAATAATGCCGGTATCGGGGTCGGCGGGATGCAAAGTCAGATAGACTTTTTCTCCGGTGTGTAATCCCACGCCAGTAGCACGTATTACATTTTTTAACGTGCGCTGCCTGATCATGGCTACACCCCTGATTTAATAGGCGCAAATTCTAACAGACAAGCCCTCTATCACCAAGATTTTATAATCTGAGGCGTGGTGATAGAAGGCTTCTTACCATTAACTAATTGGGGTAATTAGTCGGCTTGCTTACGCAAGAATGCCGGTACATCTAAATAGTCCATTTCTGGATCTGCATGAACATCCATTTTACGGGCTGTTGAACCGTCTGATACGGTGGTGCGACGGTTGATTGTTGGCTTATCTAGACGGCCGTAGTCAATATCACCACTGGCTCTGCGAACGGGGGCATTGTCTACCACGCCGCGAGGACCGGTCTTCATGGCTGCGCCACGTAGGCCTGTGGCAACTACTGTTACGCGCAACTGGTCTTCCAGATCGGGTTCAAACACGCTACCGACGATAATGGTGGCATCTTCGTCTGCAAAGCTGCGAATGGTGTCGCCCACGTCTTCAAACTCACCCAGAGTAAGGTCGTAACCACTGGTGATGTTAACCAGAATACCTTTGGCACCCTGAAGATTGATATCTTCGAGAAGAGGACATTTGATAGCCGCTTCGGCAGCAACTTTGGCGCGATCAGTTCCGCTGGCTTCACCCGTGCCCATCATAGCCATTCCCATCTCGGCCATTACGGTACGTACATCGGCGAAATCTACGTTGATCAGGCCATCGAGCATAATCAGGTCAGTAATACCCTGAACAGCGCCGAAAAGCACGTCATTGGCCTGTTTAAAGGCGTTGATCACGGTCATGTCTTTACCCAGAACCTGCATAAGCTTTTCATTGGGAACAATAATCAATGAATCAACACGCTCTTTTAGCTGAGCGATACCGGCGTCGGCAATGGCCATGCGCTTGCGGCCTTCAAAAGAAAACGGTCGCGTAACCACACCGACGGTCAGGATGCCCATCTGCTTGGCTACTTCGGCTATAACAGGTGCGCCACCAGTACCGGTGCCACCGCCCATACCGGCAGTAATAAAGACCATATCTGCGCCTTCAAGAACCTGAGCAATACGCTCTTTGTCTTCGAGGGCTGCCTGACGGCCGACTTCTGGGTTGGCGCCTGCGCCAAGACCTTTGGTCAAGCTACCGCCCAGCTGCAATACAGTGGCATTTTCTAGGTCGTTGAGTGACTGAGCATCGGTGTTGGCGCAGATAAAGTGCACCCCATCGATATTACTCGCCATCATGTGACGAACAGCATTGCCGCCGCCCCCGCCAACGCCTACTACTTTGATCTCTGCATTCTTTGGAATGCTGTCTACTAATTCGAACATATGTAACCCCTTGTTTGCGCCTCACAATTAAATTTCATAGCCACAGTTGTGACCCTTACAGTCCACCCTGAAAAAAACCTTTGATCTTGTCCCAGCTGCTGTCGCCACTGGCCTTACTGTTGTCGCGGCGACCTTCTCTACGCTGTTGCTGAACACCGAAGTGCAGCAGACCAACACCTGTCGAATAAATTGGATTGTTAACAATATCTGACAGGCCTTTTACATTGACCGGCGTACCGATTCGCACTGGCATATGGAATATTTCTTCCGCCAGCTCGGTCACACCTTCCATTTTTGATGTACCGCCGGTGAGTACCACACCAGCAGCAATCAATTCTTCAAAACCACTGCGGCGAAGTTCTGCCTGAACCAGGGTAAATAATTCGTCATAGCGCGGTTCAACCACTTCGGCCAGTAACTGGCGCGACATGTCCCGCGGTTCGCGATCGCCAACGCTAGGGACCTTTACGGTCTCTTCTGGGCGGGCTAGCTTGGCCAGAGCGCAGGCATATTTGATCTTGAGATCTTCGGCATGGGGCGTTGGTGTACGCAGCGCCATAGCGATGTCGTTGGTCACCTGATCACCCGCAATTGGAATCACGCCGGTGTGGCGAATGGCGCCTTCGGTAAAGATGGCGATGTCCGTGGTGCCGCCGCCAATGTCTACGAGGGCTACACCAAGTTGCTTCTCATCTTCGGTGAGCACTGCATAGCTCGAGGCCAGCTGTTCTAAGACAATATCGTCGACATCTA
>CAJJAS010000013.1 GCA_905182245.1 gamma proteobacterium HTCC2207
GCACTAGGTTCTAACTCTTTTTGCTGCGTGGCGCCAATACCATAATCATCTGGCGACCTTCCATCTTGGGAAACTGCTCTACTTGAGCTAGTTCAACAAGATCGGCTTCGATACGTTTCATCATATCCATACCGAGCTGCTGGTGAGCCATTTCACGTCCGCGAAAACGCAGCGTAACCTTGGCTTTATCACCATTTTCCAAGAAACGAACCAGATTACGTAACTTAATGTCGTAATCACCTTGATCCGTGCCCGGGCGAAATTTCATTTCTTTAACTTGAGTCTGCTTCTGCTTCTTCTTTTGCAGAGCTACTTTCTTCTTGGCATCAAAGACATGTTTACCGTAGTCCATGATCTTGCACACTGGAGGCGCCGCGTCTGGAGAAATTTCAACCAGATCAAGGGTCTCTTTTTGCGCTGCTTCCAAGGCTTCCGTCAGGCTAACTACGCCTACCTGAGAACCATCAGATGCGACCAATCGTACTTCGGGGGACGTTATATCGTCATTGAGACGCGCCCGCTTGCTGTCTTTTTTAATAAGCTTTACTCCGTTTCTTCAACACAAATGCGCCCGCGTTGTTCCGTTTCCTCGGAAAACATGGTCAAAACCTGTTCTAGTGGCAAGCTGCCAAGGTCTTTTCCATCCCGAGTTCGGACCGCTACCGTGCGCGACTCTTTCTCTTTATCACCAACAACAAGTATGTAAGGAACTCGTTGCATAGAATGACCGCGGATTTTAAAGCCGATCTTCTCGTTTCTCAAGTCACAAATCGCTCTAAAGCCGTTATTTTGCAATGATTTAGCAACTTCTTGCGCATAATCGGCCTGAGAGTCGGTAATATTCATCACAACGGCCTGTTCGGGTGCCAACCAAAACGGAAACGCGCCTTCGTACTGCTCGATCAAAATACCGATAAATCGCTCAAAAGAACCCAAAATTGCCCGGTGCAACATCACCGGAACTTGGCGACTGCCATCTTCGGCAACATATTGCGCATCGAGACGGCCCGGCATGGAAAAGTCCACCTGAATGGTACCCAACTGCCAAACTCGGCCAATACAGTCTTTTAATGAAAACTCAATCTTGGGGCCATAAAAGGCGCCCTCACCTGGCAGCTCTTGCCAAGGTAATTCTTTTGCATCTAACGCTTGACCCAATGCCGCTTCTGCACGATCCCAGTCTTCATCAGAACCGACTCGCTCTGGAGGCCGAGTAGAGAGACGATAGATAATTTCAGTAAAGCCAAAGTCGGCATAAACCTCATGGAGGAAATCAATAAACTGCGACACTTCCGGCTGGATCTGCTCTTCAGTACAGAAGATATGCGCGTCATCCTGAGTAAAGGAACGCACGCGCATAATGCCGTGGAGTGATCCCGAAGGCTCATTGCGGTGGCAGGAACCAAACTCCGCCAGACGCAGCGGCAAATCTCTGTAGCTTTTTAAGCCCTGATTAAACACCTGCACATGACAGGGGCAGTTCATTGGCTTAACCGCGTAAGTGCGATCTTCGGTTTGCAGGCTAAACATATCGTCGCCAAACTTATCCGCGTGCCCCGACTTCTCCCACAGACTCATATCAACAATCTGTGGCGTCTTAATTTCTTGGTAACCCTGTGCGCGCTGCTTACCGCGCATATATTCTTCAATGGCGCTATAAACACTCCAGCCCTTGGGGTGCCAAAAGATCGAACCCGGCGCCTCTTCCTGCATATGGTAGAGATCGAGCTTCTTATTAATCTTGCGGTGATCGCGCTTCTCGGCTTCAGCCAGACGGTTAATATAAGCCTTGAGCTCTTTCTTATTCGACCAAGCCGTGCCGTAAATACGCTGCAACATTTCATTATTGCTGTCGCCACGCCAATAGGCGCCGGCAACCTTAGTTAACTTAAAGGCAGACAGCTTGCCAGTCGAAGGCACATGGGGCCCACGACAGAGGTCAATAAAATCGCCCTGACGATAGAGGCCAATGGCCTGATCAGCAGGAATACTGGCAATAATCTCAGCTTTATAGGCTTCGCCAATCCCTTTGAAGAACTCAACCGCCTCATCGCGATCCCATTCTTCGCGACTAATGGCTAAGTCTTCAGTAGATAATTCAGACATACGCTTTTCGATAAGCTCTAAGTCTTCCGGCGTAAACGCCCGCTCAAAGGCAAAATCGTAATAAAAACCATCTTCAATCACAGGACCAATAGTCACCTGAGCAGAAGGAAATAATTGCTTAACCGCCATAGCCAGCAAGTGGGCAGACGAGTGACGGATAATATCCAGCGCTTCATCGGAACGGTCAGTAACAATGGCCAGCGTTGCGTCTTGCTCTATAAGGTAAGAGGCATCAACAACGTCGCCATTAACCACACCAGCGAGGGTAGCTTTGGCCAGGCCAGCGCCAATATCAGCAGCTACATCGGCAACAGAAACAGGGTTTTCAAAAAGTCGTTGGGATCCATCAGGCAGGGTAATAGCGGGCATAATGCTTTCCTTTT
>CAJJAS010000014.1 GCA_905182245.1 gamma proteobacterium HTCC2207
AAGAACTTACCGCAGAGCAGCAGGGCAGTATTAAAGCCCTTTTCGAACGCCGTATCAGCGAACGTATTCCCGCACCCTATATCACCGGTCAGGCTTGGTTTTGTGGGTTGCCCTTCATTGTTGATGAACGTGTATTGATTCCCCGTTCACCCATCGCCGAACTAATCATGGCAGGCTTCGAACCCTGGTGTAGATACGAACCCAAGCAGGTACTGGATCTCTGTACCGGCGGTGGCTGTATCGGAATCGCCTGCGCCTACGCATTTGCCGAGGCTGAGGTGGTACTTAGTGATATCTGTGCCGACGCATTAGCCGTGGCGACCATGAATATTGCCGGGCATGATTTGAGTAATCGAGTATCCGTCCTAGAGTCAGATCTTTTTTCTGGCGTAGCCACAGGCCAGACCTTTGACTTAATTGTGAGCAATCCACCCTATGTGGATGCCGAAGATATTGCCAGCATGCCCGAGGAATACCAGCATGAGCCCGAGCTAGCGCTGGCCTCAGGGGATGATGGGTTAGACTTTACGAGACGCCTACTCCAGCAAGCCGAGCAGCACCTAAGCGCCGCAGGCGTATTAGTGGTTGAGGTGGGTAATTCATGGGTGGCCCTAGAGCGCGCCTTTCCCGCCGTACCCTTTGTCTGGTTAGAATTTAGCGAGGGTGATTCCGGCGTATTTGTATTAACCCGCGATCAGCTGGTTGAACACCGCGAATCTTTCCAATAACTTACGTATAATCGCCAGCATTAACGCGAACCCATTAAGGCACACACAATCATGTCCGGAAATTCAATAGGAAAACTATTCACCGTAACCAGCTTTGGCGAGAGCCATGGTTTAGCGATTGGCTGTATTGTCGATGGTTGCCCTCCCGGATTAGAGATAAGTGCGTCTGATTTGCAGCCAGATTTAGACCGTCGTAAACCGGGTCAGTCAAGGTACACAACCCAGCGTAAAGAAGACGATGAAGTGAAAATACTCTCCGGCGTCTTCGAAGGCAAGACCACCGGCGCTTCCATTGGAATGATGATCGAAAACAAAGATCAGAAATCCAAAGATTACAGTAATATCAAAGACTTATTTCGACCTTCTCATGCAGATTATACCTACCATCAGAAGTACGGCGAGCGGGATTATCGCGGAGGCGGACGCAGTTCAGCCCGTGAAACAGCCATGCGCGTCGCCGCAGGTGGTATCGCTAAGAAGTACCTAAAAGAGCGTTTAGGCATAGAAATATTCGGCTATATTTCCCAGCTGGGTCCCATTGTTGCCCAGCAGTTTGTCCGTGAAGAAATAGAACAGAACCCGTTCTTCTTCCCCGATCCAGATCAGATTGCCGACCTAGAAACCTACATGCAGGCACTCAGTAAAGAGGGCAATTCAATCGGCGCACAGGTCACCGTGATCGCGAAAAACATGCCCGTAGGATTAGG
>CAJJAS010000015.1 GCA_905182245.1 gamma proteobacterium HTCC2207
GTGGAAGCCGACATCGACGGGAAGGTCATAGAAAATGCCCTTAGATTACCCAAAGATTCGGTGTATCGAGGCAGAGAGATTTTAGTCCTTAACGATAGGGGTCAGGTGTATTTTCAGCCGGTATCTATTGTGCGCTCGGACTCAATGTCGGTGGTTGCTGTAGGGATTCCCGCAGGTATAAAAATTGTAACGACTAGAATTTCATTACCCATTAATGGCATGAAGGTAGAGCCTCAGCTAGAGAGGGAGCCTCAGCTAAACCAAGAGCCCCAGCAAACGCAACAGTCGGCCGGTGATGCCTCTTGAATAGCTTGATCACCTGGTTTGTACGCAACCCGATTGCCGCCAATTTGATGATGGTTCTGATTCTGGCCGGTGGCGCTATGGGGGCATCGAGTATTGGTAAGGAAGTGTTTCCTGCAATACCAGTCAATTTTATCGACATCAATATGCCCTACCCCGGCGCTGGCCCCAGGGAAGTCGAAGAGCAGATAGTTATTCGTATTGAAGAGGCTATCTACAATATTGAGGGCATTAAACATATCACCTCCGAGGCTCGCCAGAGCAGAGGTAAGGTTACGGTTGAAGTGGCCACCGGTCACGATATGAACAAGATGCTCAACGATATTAAAAGTCGTGTCGATTCCATTGTCACCTTTCCGGCAGATGCCGAGCGCCCCATCGTCATGGAACAGATACTCCGGGCGGAAGTGATCCGTGTAGCGCTGTTCGGCGACGCAGATGAAGCGGTGCTCAAAGAATACGGCGAGCGGGTTAGAGATGATTTAGCCGCGCTGCCTGAGGTGGACTATGCAGACCTCAACGGCGTGCGCGACGCACAGATTGACATTGAGCTCTCGGAAGCAGCCATGCGCCGCTATGGGATCTCGTTTAACGATGTGGTCAATGGTATTCGTCGCTCATCGCTTAACCTTCCGGCAGGCACCATTCGCTCAACCAGCGGTGATATTCAAATTCAAACCCGCGGCCAAGCCTATTTTGAAGAAGACTTTAAAGATATCTCAATTAGCAGTCGCAGTGATGGCACAGAAATCAAAATTGCAGATGTAGCCACGGTCAGAGATACCTTTGAAGAGCGCAATGCGCTGGTGCGTTTTAATGGCCAGCCGGCGGTTTTTCTCGGTATCAGTGTTGGCAATCAACCGGATGTAATGGCCACCACCGGCGCCGTTAAACGCTACATTGCTGAAGAAATTAACTACCTACCCGCCGAGCTAGGTATTTCTACCTGGGCAGATTTTTCTACCATGTTTTCCGGCCGATTAGAGCTGCTTTCAAGCAATGCGCTGGGCGGTTTGATACTGGTCTTTGTGGTGCTTATGTTGTTTCTTAGCCCGCAGCTGGCCTTTTGGGTAGCTCTGGGAATCGCCATTGCCTATATGGGTGCGCTGTGGATTCTGCCCAGCATGGGGCTCACCCTCAATATGTTATCGATGTTTTCGTTTCTGCTAATTCTGGGGATAATTGTCGACGATGCCATTGTGGTGGGTGAGAGTATCTATCGCCACCAGCAGGAGGGCTACGACCGTGAAGCAGCAGCGCAGCTGGGGGCTCAGGCGGTCGCAAAACCGGTAATTCTCGCCGTGGTCAGTACCATGATTGTATTTTTGCCGATGCTGTTTTTACCCGGTATCTGGCCAAAAATGCTCTGGGCTATTCCGGCGGTGACTATTGTTGCTCTGAGCTTTTCACTGATTGAGTCACTGTTAATACTGCCCTCCCATCTGGCGCAGATGAAACCAGAGCAGGCACCTAAATCAAAGTGGGGGCTTAAGTTTTACCACCTGCGGCAGTGGTTCGCCAATGGCATGATGGCCTTTGCCAAAAACAGCTATAAACCCATGCTGATCAAAGCACTGGAATGGCGCTACCTGACACTAGTCGGGTTTACCCTGGCCTTTGCTCTATCGATCACCTTGGTGGGTTCTGGTTATATCAAGCAGCGGTTTATGCCCACCGTCGGCTCAGACATCATCCAGATGAAGATTAATATGCCGGATGGCTATTCCAAGGCCCGGAAACTGGACATTATCAAGCGTGCGGAACTGGCGGTAACTAAACTGCCGGATGACCCGTTGATTGCCGCACAGGTAGCCAGCAAAGACCTGACCCGAAATCAGCTGTCCTTTATGTGGGGGGATCACCTGCGTTTAATTCTGGAGATAAGCCCGGAGCACACCGGCAAGGTAGATCCGGCATTGGTTGCCGAGCGCTGGCAATACCATGTGGGCAAACTGCCCGAAGCCAAAAGCTTTGAAACGGAAGCATCCCTATCCCGAACTAGCTCGGGTAGATTTTCTGTACTGCTCTCGTCGTCTAATATAGAACAGCTTCAGGGCGCAACTGCCTATGTTAAGGCGCAGCTTAGTCAGGTGCCCGGCACCACCAATATCCGCGACAATATTCATTCTGGGCGTTCTGATATCGACATTAGTCTGCTCGCCAATGCTGACAACTTGGGTATTGGTTTGTCGGATGTAGCCCGTCAGGTTCGACAGGGTTTTTATGGTGCTGAGGCTCAGCGCATACCCAGAGGCCGAGATGATGTGCGCGTAATGGTGCGCTACCCCAAAGGGGATCGGGCCCAGGTAGATACCTTGGAAGATCTCCGCGTGCGCACGCCCAATGGCACCGAAATCCCCTTTTATTCTGTCGCCCGAGCGGAGTATGTACCCGGCTATAGTCGGATCAACCGTCGGGACCGTGAACGCAGCGTCAAGGTGACGGCTCAGCCTGTCATGGGCACTATTACTATCAGTGAAATTGCTGAGATTATTTACGGAGACGTGGCCGCCGAGGTGGCGCTAAAGTATCCCGAGGTCAGTCTCGATAAAGACGCTGAACTTGCAGATCAGGAAGATTTTTACAGCTCATCTATCAAGCTCTTCACCCTGGCACTCGCGGTGATCTATATGCTTATGGCGATTGAGTTTAAATCCTATCTCAAGCCCTTGGGGGTTTTGTCGGCGGTACCCTTTGGCATCATGGGGGCGATATTTGGCCACCTGCTAATGGGGCTAGATTTTAGTGTGCTATCACTACTGGGGGTGCTAGCCGCATCTGGGGTGGTGGTGAATGACAACCTGGTGTTAATCGATCGAATCACCCAACTTAGGGAAGAGGGACTGGATGTCAAAGAGGCATTAATTCGTGGCGGTCATGAGCGCTTCAGGCCAATTATTCTTACCTCGATTACCACCTTTATTGGACTGGTGCCTATTTTGTTGGAGACCAGCATGCAGGCAAAATTCTTGATTCCAATGGTCTCGTCACTGGCCTTTGGTGTGCTGTTCGCCACCACGGTGACATTGGTTTTTGTGCCCTGCCTCTATTTGGCCGGCGCCAACCTTAAAGCCAGATTAACGAAAAGTTCAGAGTCCAAAACTGCCCTTAATTTAGACTAAGGGCAGATCACAAAAAACTAGTAGTAGGCGGCTGCCGAGGTCGTTAGTACTAAAGGCGAACTGACCTCTTCTCGCTTGACGACCCCACAAAGCTGTTCGACAAGTTGCAAGGCAAAATCAATGGCAGTGCCTGGGCCCTGACTGGTGATGCAGTTTCCGTCCACCACCACGCGAGATTCACTGTCCACTTCTTTGGCTTCAGATACAGGTAAGAACCTAGGATGGCCCGTCGCTGTTCTGTTTTCTAATAATCCTTTACTGCCCAGCACCAGTAAGGGTGCGGCGCATATGGCCCCGTAGAGCTTTCCCGCTGCTGCCTGCTTGCGCAGGAGTTTGTCGAGTACATCACTGGCAGCTAGGTGTTCTGCGCCGGGCAGTCCACCGGGCACTGCAATTAAATCAAAGTCTGTTTTTGCGCAGTCTTCAATCGCGCAGTCCGCGACAACATTAATGCCATGAGAGCCAGTAATTTGACAGTCGTCGGCGCCGCTCACACTGGCGACAGTGACCTCAATGTCTGCTCTGCGCAGAACATCAATCATGGTAACTACTTCGATTTCTTCGCTGCCATTAGCAATCGGAATTAGTGCTGTTTTACTCATATGATTTCCCTTTTTATAAGTCACAGGTATGGGTTACACTGTGCCGGAAATCAAAGTGGCTGTCACGGGATTGGCATGAAAATTTATATTTTAAAGACACAGAACAATTTAGTTCTGACCAAAAAATTTGAATGGACCTCCGAGCCACATCGAGACTCCGTCTTCCACAGCCCCTATAGAGATATAGCGCTAAATCAACTGATTGAAGTTAACGCCAAAGACATTGATCTTCGGGTTTCAATTGTTGAATGTGAAGCAGACTCCAAGGGCCGTCCCATATTAATTGCGCCTGAAAAAGTGGCTGCAAATTCCGACCAGTCCAACGCGGCCTGAGCGGAAAATCACCTTGTCACTAACGACTAAACTGGCTCTTTTGAGCGGCCCCGATAAAGCAGCTTTGCTGACCGGTATTACTCGGGGAATTGAAAAAGAAAGTCTGCGAGTCCAACCCAGCGGTAAGCTGGCGACAACGCCCCACCCAAAATCTCTAGGTTCGGCCCTAACACATCCGTCGATCACCACAGACTACTCTGAGGCCCTGCTCGAATTCATCACCGCGCCCTCCTCCTCTATTGATGAGGTGCTCAACGAACTGAACGAGATTCACCGCTATACTTATCAGCATATCGACGATGAGTTGCTTTGGGTCAGCAGCATGCCCTGCCAGCTCGGTGACGACAGCAGCATCCCCATCGCCGATTACGGCAGCTCCAACATAGGCACCATGAAAGGCGTCTATCGCGTGGGCCTAGGCAATCGTTATGGTCGACTGATGCAAACCATTGCCGGCATTCATTACAATTTTTCAGTGCCGGATGATCTCTGGCGGGAACTGCAAAAAGCCAGTGATAGCACAGATAGCCTGAAGGATTTTAAAACTGCCGGTTACTTTGCCCTGATTCGAAACTTCCGCCGCTATTCATGGCTGCTGCTCTATTTGCTCGGGTCTGCCCCCGCCGTGTGTAAAAGTTTTGTTCGTGGTAGAGAGCATCAGCTAGTACCGGTTGGTGACGACAGCCACAGCCTACACACGCCCTATGCCACATCTCTGCGTATGGGCGACCTTGGTTACCAAAGCGACGCTCAGAGCTCTCTCGTAGTCTGCTACAACAGTATTGATCAATATATTAAGACGCTTCAAAACGCCTTACAACAACCATATCCAGCCTATGACGACATCGGTTTAAAAGATGACGTGGGCAACTATAAGCAACTCAATACCCACTTGCTGCAAATTGAAAACGAGTTTTACAGTGCAATCAGGCCAAAGCGTACCGCAGCCTCAGGTGAAACGCCTCTGCATGCGTTAGAGCAGGGCGGAGTAGAATATATTGAGGTGCGCTGCGTTGATTTAAATCCGCTGGTGGCCGCAGGTATTGATGAAGAAACCATCTGTTTTTTAGATACATTCCTAATGTACTGTCTGTTGCAAGACAGCCCAGAAACAGACAATAA
>CAJJAS010000016.1 GCA_905182245.1 gamma proteobacterium HTCC2207
GCTCGAATATCAAGATCAACTTGAGGTGTTGTCTAGTTAGGCTCAGCTTTAAATTGGCTGGTTAGGCAACTAGCCAATCTATCCATTGTAGTATGATTTGAACTGGTTACTGGCTGTTAAGGTTTTAAGTTGTTAGGATTCCTACCCGTTAAACATTTAGCTGTGGTAGAAAAATATGTTTGATAAAATTAAAAGCGCAGGTAGAGACTACCTAAATACGGATAAACCCGTTGTTGCTGACACTGAGGTTAGCAGCTTTGAATCAAAGTCATATTCAGGAGTTAGTGCAATGATAGGTCCAGGCGTAAAAATTGAAGGACAGATTACCAGTGACGAAAATCTGGTAATTGAAGGAAAGGTTAACGGCAGTATCACCGCCAAGAATCATGAAGTTACTGTAGGCAAGTCAGGAAATTTAAAAGCCAACATAAGCGCCAATGTCGTAAATATTGAAGGCATTGTTAAAGGCGATATTTCTGGCACGGAAAAAGTGGTTATCTCAAAAACAGGAAATGTACTGGGTAATATCCAGTCGCCTCGAGTAACCCTAGAAGATGGTGCCAAATTCAAAGGTAGCATTGAAATGGATCCAGACGAAAAAATGCAATCGGAACTTCCGGTTACGTCGGTATCTAGCAGTAATGTACGCAGTGCTGAAACAGCACGGGCGGACAAAAAAGCCTCTCAGGCATAACGCCTCAATCGTCGAGTCTTTAATAATGTCGTCATAATTTAATGCGTTTCTCCGCTCAAGCTAGTGGTCGGGCTAGCAGCAAGGCTACACCGACCACCTTGCCCAGCAATCTCTTTCCGATGCTATTCGAAAAGGTACTTGTAGGCGAGCGTCTGCTAGTTCTGGATCTTGGTCAGGCGACCGCGTCCACTGTCGAGTTTTTTAATCAGTTTAAATGTCGCCTTAATTTTGTTGATCTTTTCAGTGCTGATTTTGTGGTTAATCCTCAAGATGAAGCTACCCATGAAGAACTAGTGGCAGAGTTTCAGGCAGCGATTAATCTCCCTGTGGGCAGCAGGCTTGATATCTGTTTATTCTGGGACTTCTTTACCTATCTCGATGGCCCCGCCCTGAGAGCATTTATTGAAGCGCTAGATCCGTTTATTGACAGCAATACTCGCGGTCATAGTCTGGGTGTATTGAATGCACGCAATGGCTTACCCTACTGCGAATATGGCATTCAGAATATGGACTGTTTGCACCAGACTGATAGAAAGGGCAGCCAGTTACCGATCTATCCTCATTCCCAACGTGATCTTAATAGCTTATTGAATTATTTTGAGATTGATAAAAGCCGCCTGATGCCCGACGGCCGAGTTGAATATTTTCTCCTTGAGAACCGTAATCAGATTGCCACGCCAAACCGGTATTTCTAAGATCTGACTAGTCGCGTTATTAATACATCCCCCTTAAAAACAGTATTCAGCCCAGCTCGGTGGGGCTAAACTACGCCCCATAAAAATAATTCATAGGGGTGGAGTGTATGAAGCAAGCGATTATTATTGGTGCAAGTTCGGGTATTGGCTGGGAGCTGGGCGTGCAGTTGGCGGCCAAGGGATATCAGCTGGGCTTAATGGCACGACGGGAAGGCTGTCTGAAAAAG
>CAJJAS010000017.1 GCA_905182245.1 gamma proteobacterium HTCC2207
TGGGCCGGCAAGTTGCAGGCCTGTTCTCGTCTTATTCTTTGCGATATCGCTGATTATTAACCCAGGCCCAGAGGCCGGTAATGGCCAGAATGCACAGCAGCAGGCCAACGATATCAATAAACAGCACGCCGGCATTACCGAAGAATCGACCGCTGTGGAGGTCCAGAATAAGGGTTTCCATTGAGATGCTGCTGCTGATCTCTTGGTCTTTTAAGTGTTCTTTAATAGACGCTGGAAGGGCTGTAGGGGCGCTATTGGCCGGTAGCAGGCTAATATTGCTGGGCGCTAGGGCAAGGCTGTCGGCATCAAATGTCTGTACGCCAGATTCACCGCGCAGATAGAGCTGTTTGTTCTGGACGATAAGTCCGGTGAGATCTGCGGGCAAACCCTGCAGCTGGGTAAAGCTTTCTATTAGCTCGCCCTTGGCGGTGAGAATAACCAGCGCATCGTTACACAGGGCCAATAGCTGCTGTTCTATTTCAACCACTGAGAGCAGTGGCGGCTGACACTGGGCGACTTTTTGCTCGTTTAATAAAAGCTGGTTATCGCCGGCTTGGTACAACCACTCACCAGAATCCAACTCGAAGCCATCACTGGCTGCCTGCTCTAAGCCATACCAAGACAGTAACCAGTCACTGGACAGTTTGGTGTTGCTGAGCTTTAAACCGAGGGAATGATTTAACGCAAAACCGCTGAGCGCTAAAAAAATGATCATAAAAAATAGCGACAGGCCAATACGGCGATGCCAGCGGATATTTAAACCAATGGATTTTTTGGATTTCAAGACGGGTCTCTACTGTTGATTACCTGTCCATGATAATACAAAGCTAGAGCGGCTACCTTATTTACGGCCCAAACCGACAGGGTGGCGCCGGTAATTCCGTCGATAGATTGATCGAGGTTATTTTTATTGGTGAGGGACGCGCCGAGATACTGTCGGGTGTAGGCAGGGTAGCGCACTTCGCCACCCCGACTTTCGCGGTAGGCAAGAATTTTAACCTGCTCAATTTTACCCTCAGCCACCACTACGCCAATGGTAATGGGCATCTCTTTGCCAATCTCTTCGAGAATCCAGGCGGTCTTGTTGTCGAGCTTATGATAACGCACGCGCAATCCAGGTAAGGAGCGGCCAAGAATCTCTGCGGCCTGTTCACGAATATCATTGGTTAGCCAGAGTGTGGCTTTGTTGGGGGGCTGGTTAAAGGCCTCGGCAATAAAATCTGGACCAGACTGATAAACCCCTTTGGCACTCACCAGGGGTGAGGACAAAGAGGTTAGTAGTACGGTGCCTATTAATAGCAGGGCTTTTAATGTTGGTTTTAACATTCCTACTCGTAAAGTTAACAAGTTTGATTGGTTATACGTGCCCTTCGATTAAAAAGAGTAGCCTACACCCATATTGATTCCATCGTAGCCTGACTCACCAGGTGCATCTTGATTCTGGTAGTCAAACTTAAACACAACATTGGGGTGTAACCAGTAATTAATACCTAAATCGATCTGAGTAATTTCAGAATCTGTGCTGCTGCCAGCAGTGTTATCCCAAGAGCTGTAGCGTGCAAACAGACCCAACTTATCATTTAGCTTGAAGGACGGCTCAATATACATACCTGTCTGTTCATCAGCACCCAGTTTGGTAGTGTTAATGGCATCGTCAAAATCCCATTGGGCGTAGAGAGCTCGCAGTTGGAAGCTGTCTCGCTGCCAGGCTATGTGAGTTTCGAAAAGTGTGCCATCTATAGCTACCCCTTCACCCTGGCGCACATCAGCTTGATGCTGGAACGAGGCAGCCAGTTCCAGTCCCGGAATGGCGGTGTATTTAATACGTCCAGTAAAGGCCATGTCGTCCGCCTTTGCTTTGGCCACTTTCTGACGGCCATCTCGTGGTTTGTGGTCACCTTCCGCAATATACAGTCCAGAGTGAGCTGCTATGTCATAGCTAAGGCCTTCAGTGATTTCACCATTTATAGCAGCGCCAGCTTCCCACCAGGTTGCAGGAATAATATTTTTCTCTACATTGTTTCGCTCAGTGCCATAAAACGTGTTTGGCTCATGAGTCTCATTGATGATACCGATGGGCATCAAAAATAGGCCTGCTTTAGCAGTAAGATTTTCAGTGGCATCCCATTCTATATATGCCTGCTCAAGCTCCATCTCGCCTGGATGGCCGTTTCCAGAAAGACTGTGCTCTAATTCTAGTTCAGAGAAGAAGCGGATGCTGTCTGTAAACTGGTGACCGGTGAACATTACGAAGCGATGGAAATCGATAGCGTCCTTGGTGCCAGATGCATCATCTGTTTCCAAATTGTTGTAATGAAGTTCACCGTAGCCACCAAAGGTGGTCTTCTTCGAAGCCGAAGGGGCGAGAGCAAATTGCTCCATCGCGGTAACCGTTGCTTCGGCGACGATCTCGGTTTCTTGTAATCGAGAGTTGCTTTCGCTGAGTTGGTCTTTGAGGGCGGCTATTTCAGCTTGCTGCTGCTGAACC
>CAJJAS010000018.1 GCA_905182245.1 gamma proteobacterium HTCC2207
TTAATAGTTAAAGGAATGTCTGCGCCGGTGAGGGCGATTTGGGTTGTGGTTGTCGACTCCAATACCAGTCCGCCGATGGTCACTTCAATAGCAGTGGCTTCTAGGGCATTGCCACAGAGCCGGTTGGCCCAGCGAAAAGCATTGCTGTCCAGTGGCCCTCCGGTGGTAAGGCCAACGGCGTGCTGACCAAAGCGTCCGCTGTCTTGGGGAAGGCTGAATATGCCGGGCTGAATAACCTTTAAACCGCTCACAGTTGGCCACCTAGTTCTAAAAAGGTTTGCTTGTCTATCGCTTCAAAGCGCACGCGATCCCCAACTTGAACTGGCATTGTTGGGTTGGCGTTAGGATCAAACATTCGCTGTGGGCAGAGACCAATGAGGTTCCAGCCGCCTGGGGACTGTGCCGGGTAAACGGCGGTCTGTCGGTCGGCAATGGCCACGGCGCCGCGGGGTACTTTTTGTCTTGGGGTGGCCAGTCGGGGTGCTGCGATACGGGGATCAACTTCACCAAGATAGGCAAACCCTGGGGCAAAGCCAATGGCATAAACGCGGTATTCGGTCTGCTGATGGATGGCAATTACCTGTTCGGTGGTCAGTCCTGCGCCATCGGCTAGGGTCTGTAAATCTGGCCCGGACTCGGTGCTGTAATAAACCGGTAGGCTAACCAGTGAGCCCTGTGTCTGACCTTTATTACTTTCACTATTTACATCATCGGTCAGATTGCTAAGTGCTTGGCGAATCGATTTACGCACGGCGTTGTGGTCGGTTTGCAGCGGATTGTAAATAACCAGTAGGGAAGCATAGGAGGGGATTAGGTCGATCAAGACCTGGCTCAGAGACTCCCGCAGCTGATGAGCAGTTTGGGCAACCTGTGAGGCTATCGCCGCGCCTGGTTTATCACCAAAATACACAATAAGAGAGTTCTCTCCAGCAATGGAGATAGTCTGTTGCGGGCTGCTCATAAATTAATTATTTGGCGGATTTCTTCGATAGCATTTACGCCATCGATATTATCGCCATGGACGCAGAGCGAATCGGCTTGCAGTTCTAATCGATGACCGCTAACAGTGGTAACACTGCCATCATTTTTCAGCTGGGCTACCTGAGCAAGCATCTTTTCTTTGCTGTGCACGGCGCCTTCTTTACTTCTTGAAAGCAGGGCGCCGTTGTCGTCATAACAGCGGTCGGCAAAGGCTTCAAACATCAGCTCCAGACCAAACATCTTTGCTTCTTCGCGATGGGTTTCTGCATCTGGTGTGGCCTGTAACATAAAGGCCAGTGGTACATGGGATTCGGCAATGGCTTGCATCACGGCACTGCGAATATGGCCATTGGCCATCATGTCGTTGTACAGCGCACCATGGGGTTTAACATAGGTAATGGGCGTATCAATGTTATTTGCCATGCCAGCCAGTGCAGCGATCTGATACTGCACGATGGCGATGATTTCTATGGGGGGTAGATTCATGGAGCGTCGACCAAAGCCCGCGAGATCTGGATAGCTAGGATGAGCACCGACAACGACATTATGCCGCTTGGCGGAGAGTAATGTTCGCTTCATCACAATAGGGTCGCCGGCGTGAAAACCACAGGCAACATTGGCCTGATCTATAAAGGGCATTACCTGATCGTCGAGGCCCATTTTCCAGGCACCGAAGCTTTCGCCGAGATCGCAATTTAATAGCAATGACATGTTGTTTCCTTAAGCCTCGCTGACAGCGAGGTCGGTATTTTTGAGATCTGTCACTAGCATATAGCCTGGACTATGGGTAATGCAGAAGGGCAGTTTGGCGGCAGCTAATGCAACCTGAGGTGTTACACCGCAGGCCCAAAATAACGGGTGTTCACCTTCTTTAATAGTGACGGCATCGCCGTAGTCAGGCTGGGTTATGTCGGTAATGCCAATGTCTTGAGGGTTAGCATAATGAATGGGTGCGCCATGTACCGAGGGAAAGCGTTCACATATGGCTGCGGCGCGCAGAGCTTCTTCGGGCGCGAATGGGCGCATGCTCACGACCATTTTTCCGGTAAAGGGCCCGACTGGGGCGCAGTCTATATTAGTGGTATACATGGGCACATTGACGCCTTCGGTCACATTGCGCACCTCTAAACCGTCAGCGATTAATGCCTCTTCAAAGGAGAAGGAACAGCCGAGTAGAAAAGCCACTAGGTCATCGCGCCAGAGTTCGGAGATATCACTAATCTCTTGGGTGACTATGCCATTTTCAAATACTTTGTAGCTGGGGATGTCGGTGCGGATATCCAGGTCGGTGCCGAGCTTTGGAATATTGCTCGCGCCGGGTTCTGACATGGCAATGAGCGGGCAGGGCTTGGGGTTGGCTTCACAGAATTTTAGAAAGTCCGCGGCGGCATCGGCGGGCAAAATAACTAGATTACACTGTACAAACCCTTGGCAAAAACCTGAGGTATTACCGACATGTTCACCGCTGCGAATGGCATGGCGTAACTGGACTGGGGATAGCTCTGTAGTTTTTGACATCGGTGTTCCCTATATTGTGCCGACTAAATGTCGCTCATCAATAGACTGATTCTAGCAGAACCGAACGGCTATCGGCACTAGACCTCTGGTGGTATAAGCTGATAACAGAAGCTATCTGCCTATTTCCAATTCTTGGCCCAGGCGTCCAGTACTCGTTCCGCGTACCAGTACTGACCATAGCTACCGTTATAGCGTGCCAACGCATCGGCGAGTCGACCTTTTTCTCTGTCCAAATAATATTTAAGAATGGTGCAGCCATAGCGCAGATTGGTTTGGGTATGAATTAGATTGTCGTCTGGCCGACCAATTTCTTTTTTCCAAAAAGGCATTACCTGCATCATGCCCTGAGCGCCGGCGGAAGAAACAGCATACTGATTAAAATGACTTTCGACTTCTATCAGGGCCAGTACTATTTCTGGTTGTAGACCTGCCCGAGAGGCTTCTTTGTGAATCAGGCGCAGTAGATCGAGGCGGGTCTGTTTGTCTTTAACAAGTGTTGCAAGAGAGGGTTCTTTGGAGACCAACCAGACTTCGGCGTCGTAAGCATTGTCAAAGCTGTCGGCGGAGGCTGCGGCTTTTTTAAGCGCCGAGGCTAACGCTGGATCTGGGCTGTCAAACCCAGAGGCTGTGCTTGCCAAGCAGAGAAATAATAGGGCCGTTACGACAGTGCGTAGACGGCCCAATGTAACTGGCGAATTATTTAAAAACGTTTTCCGCAATAAAGTCATTCAGCTCATCCATAGCTATATGTTGATTTTCCGGTGCACGACGGTTGCGATATTCAACAGTACCGCCTTCCAGTCCGCGATCACCAATAACGATGCGGTGGGGGATGCCGAGTAATTCGGTATCTGCGAGCATGCCGCCCAGTCGCGCCTTGGCTTCGTCCATAAATAACACTTCGTAACCAGCGGCAGTCAGTGTTGCATACAGTGCTTCGCAGGTTTCTTTAACTGCGTCAGACTTATGCATGTTGATCGGCACCAGTGCGATTTGGAATGGGGCGATCGCGTCGGGCCAGATAATGCCATTGTCGTCATTGTTCTGTTCGATAGCGGCAGCGACAATGCGACTGACACCAATACCGTAACAGCCCATGCTCATAAACTGCTCTTTTCCATTTTCATCGAGCACGGTAGCTTTCATCGCTTCACTGTACTTGGTGCCGAGCTGGAAGATATGACCAACTTCAATGCCTCGTTTAATTTCTAGCACACCCTTGCCGTCTGGGCTTGCATCTCCAGCAACAACATTGCGAATGTCTGCAACGGTAAACTCGCCACAATCTCGGGTCCAATTAACACCGGTTAAATGGTAGCCATCGCGATTGGCGCCACAGACAAAGTCGCTAAGCTGCGCGGCACTGTGATCAACCACCATGGGTAGGTTGAGATTTACCGGCCCCAGTGAACCAGGTGAACAGTTCAATGTGGTTTTAATTTGTTCTTCTGTAGCGAAGGTAATTTCGCTGCTTAAGCCTAAGGCATGCTGAGCTTTAACTTCGTTGAGCTCGTGATCACCGCGAACCATTAGACCGTAAAGCTGGGTGATGCCTTCGTCATTTTCTGCGCTAACAATTAGAGCCTTAAGTGTCTGGGGTGCCTCTGTGCCGATAAACGCACAGAGTTCGCTAATAGTATGTACACCTGGGGTGGCTAGTTCGGCCATCTCAGCACTAGCAGCGGCGGCTTCGTCTGTAGGAGCCAGCGCTGCTGCCTTTTCAATATTGGCGGCGTAATCACTCTCTGTGGAGAACACAATGGCGTCTTCACCGGAATCGGCCAGCACATGAAATTCATGTGAGTGGCTGCCACCGATACTGCCGGTGTCGGCCAGAACTGCGCGAAACACTAAACCGATGCGTTCAAATATTTTGCTGTAGGTCTGATACATGTTTTCGTAGGTGTCTTGCAGTGATTCGGCATTGCTGTGAAAGGAATAGGCGTCTTTCATGCAGAATTCTCTGGTGCGCATTACACCGAAGCGTGGGCGTCGCTCGTCGCGAAACTTAGTTTGAATCTGGTAGAAGTTGGCGGGCAGCTGTTTATAGCTGTTAATTTCATTGCGAATAATATCGGTGATCACTTCTTCGTGGGTCGGGCCGAGGCAGAATTCGCGGTTATGGCGATCTTTAATGCGCAGCAGCTCAGGACCAAATTGCCCCCAGCGGCCAGACTCTTCCCAGAGATCGGCGGGCTGAACCACGGGCATCATTAATTCTAGGGCACCGGCTCGGTCCATTTCTTGACGTACGATGGCTTCCACCTTACGAAATACACGCAGACCCATGGGTAACCAGGAATAAAGACCCGAGGCTACTTTGCGGATCATACCGGCACGGAGCATTAGCTGGTGGCTAATGACTTCTGCATCGGCTGGAGATTCTTTCTTGGTGGTAATCAAATATTGGCTGGCGCGCATGGTTTCTTTTACACTATTTGTTGGTGGGTAAAGGGTTGGCGATTAAGCGGCCATTTTACGGTGCCGAAGGGTTGCGGTACAGAGTAAACATAAAATAGAGAGGGCTGATGTTCCAATTACATGAAAGATTAATGACCGACACGCTACTGGTCGGTGAATTTCCACTCTGCCTGCTGCTGTTGAGTAGAGACGCCAACTATCCCTGGACAATTCTGGTGCCCAAACGCGCCGATATCAAAGAGATATACCAGCTCAATAGTGCCGATCGTAATCAGCTTTTACATGAATCCTGTGTGTTGGCAGAAGCCATGCAGGGGCTGTTTAGTCCAGAT
The DNA here is from genome assembly GCA_905182245.1 of gamma proteobacterium HTCC2207. Taxonomy (GTDB): domain Bacteria; phylum Pseudomonadota; class Gammaproteobacteria; order Pseudomonadales; family Porticoccaceae; genus HTCC2207. The sequence continues at coordinate 5,253 of CAJJAS010000018.1, forward strand.
AAGCTTAATATAGCGACTATCGGCAATATGGTGCCCCAGTTACATATGCATCATGTGGCCAGAACTAAGACGGATGCAGCCTGGCCTGGGCCCGTATGGGGTGCAGTGACGGCGATCGACTATAGCGAAGAGACCCTCGCATCTATCCAAGTTAGCCTGCAAACACGGTTGGCTGATGAGCTATTAAACAAAAACCCCTGATAGACAGGGGTTTTTGTTGGTACAGATACTCGTTGTGACAGATAACAATAGTAGCGAGATACCTGGGTTACATTAGCCTAAATGGTCTGGCTAGTTCGCCATATCCTTCAGGCCCTTCAGTGCAAATACCTTTACCGCATTAGTAGCAGGCTGCGCTTTAAATACAGTCTCTTTACCGGTAAATGGATTAATGCCCTTACGTGCTTTTTTGGCTGGCTTTTTGATCGTGGTGATTTTAACCAGACCGGCCAGTACAAATTCCCCTACGGCGCGTTTTTTGACATGGCGGCGAACTAGAAGACTAAGCTCGTCGAGAACAATGCCAATTTGCTTGCGATTTAAACCAGAATTAATTGCGAGCTCGTTAACTATATCGGTCTTGCTGTAACGCTCGGTTATCGCAGTAGTTTTGCTGGCTGGCATGGCAGCCTTTTTGGTGACAGTCTTTTTGGCGGGAGATTTTTTTGCTACAGACTTCTTTGGAGCAGCTTTTTTAGCCGCTACTTTCTTTATGGGTGCCTTCTTTACGATAGCCTTTCTAACGGAGGCTTTTGTAGCGAGTGGTTTCTTTGCAACAGCTTTTTTCTTTGCTGGAGCCTTTTTCTTTGCAGTACCTTTTTTTACGGCCATTTTATAATCCTTCGTGATATTGGTTATCCAACTAAACCAACCCTGTCGTAATGCGGGTACCGTCAACAGGGCCTCGACATTATTTATAGCCGCTGATTTGCAGTTGTGCCACGAATAAGCGGTTTTTTTATCACTTTTTTAAACTAACCGTCTTGATACTACCTTATTTAGCATTCGCCTGTTGCATAGGCTGATGTATAATGCTGCGCGTTTTAACGCCAAGTTAACCCCAAGCACCAGACCCCCGTATTAGGTTTAGACAATATGCCAATTTATGAGTATCGCTGTAAGTCTTGTGGCCATGAGCTCGAAAAGTTGCAGAAAATGAGTGACGATCCGTTAACGGACTGCCCTCAATGCGACAAGCCTGAGCTGAATAAGCTTATATC
>CAJJAS010000019.1 GCA_905182245.1 gamma proteobacterium HTCC2207
AACTGGCGCTGGGTTTTTTGAAACTCTGGCTCCAATTCGATCCTAACGTCTGAATCAGACATCGACCGTTACCCTGGCATTAGCCTGCTGGATAGTATTGATACGCCCTACTTCCAACAGTAATTCATCAATTGGAGGGATATTAAAGTCACGCTCAAGTAGGGTTGGGAAGACACCAAACTGCTTATAAGCTAGGTCGAGAAGATCCCAGACTGGGCCTATAACATCTGCGCCATGGGTATCGACCCTAAGATCCTCTGCCTCATCATAATGGCCCGCTATATGACCATAGACCACCCGATGCCCCGGCAGCGCGGCTAAAAATTTCTGCGGGTCGTAACTATGATTAATACTGTTGACGTAAATATTATTGATGTCGAGTAATAGGTTGCAGTCGGCTTTTTCGAGCACGGCATTGGTAAACTCGAGTTCTGACATCTCCTGCTGGGGTGCTGCGTAATAGGACACGTTTTCCATAGCGATACGCTGACCCAAGAAGTCCTGAATCTGGCTGATACGATCGGCCACATAGTCCACAGCTTCCGGTGTAAAAGGAATAGGCAAAAGATCATATAGGTGGCCGCTGTCACTGCAGTAGCTGAGATGTTCGGTGTAACTGAGGATAGAATGCTCAGCCATGAAGGCCTTTACTTGGCCGAGTAGATCCCAATCTAGGGGGGCTGGGGACCCTATAGAGAGAGACAGTCCGTGGATTACAAAGGGGAACCTTTCGGTATATTCACGAAACGCCTTACCATAGCGCCCGCCAACATTAATCCAATTTTCCGGTGCCACTTCCATAAATTGAATGTCATCGGTGGTGACAGAAGAAAGCGGGCCCAAAAGAGCCCGCCTTAAACCTAGTCCCGCCCCTGTTACGGGATAGGGACTAGCCATGATGTTCTGAAACTCTAACAGCGTTGCTAGAAATCGGCTCAGAGATCATCTGCGGCACCCTACTTATCGCCACCACATTTACCTTCGCCGCACTTGCCTTCACCTTCGGCTTTCTCGCCACCACACTTGCCTTCACCTTCCGCTTTGTCGCCGCCGCAGGATCCTTCACCCGCTGCTTTGCCGCCATCGGCCATACCTTCACCGCACTTGCCTTCGCCACATTTGCCTTCTTTAGCCTTCTTGCCCTCACCACATTTACCTTCACCGCATTTGCCTTCGGCATGATGGGCAGCCAGGTTATAGCCGGATGAGAGTTGGTCTGCCTGGAAAGGATTTTCTGCCGCCAATGTCGCTGGTGACAGTGCTACAGATGCCATAAATGCAACGCCACAGGCTGCTGCCAAAGGTTTAATTGTTTGTTTAGCCATTAGATGTTTCTCCTTAAGAGACTAGTTGTTATCCATAAATCAAGAACCAGTATGGTTTCAAGATGCTATTCAGACTGAATGAATATAGGGAAGTTTCATATCCTACGATTTTTTTTAGCCTAGGGCCTTGGAGTCATTTAAGCCAGACTAATTAGCCGCCCTCTACGAGGTACCTGCGCAACCGATCATGGATGTCTAGCCAATGTTTTTTGAGCCGCTTTTCAGAAACGGGAACGCGGGTTTTTAACTGCTGGGCAAACAGCGAAACGCGATACTCTTCAAGCAGCCAGCGAAATGCCCAAATAGACTCTTCCAATTCGTAAGAAAGGGTTTGGGGCTGTATGGCATTCACAGGTTCGGCAAAGTCTTCAAGTTCCTGAATATAGCCTCGATCTTTGGCAATCTGTGAGGCCAGCTTTTCTATTCTTATCTGCACACCACGAATTAGGCGGGGGTACTGCCCGGTTTGGTCGAGATTAGAATGGGTCAGTGTTTCTGGGGAAAATAACCAGGTAACCTGCTGATTAATATCGTTTTTTGCGTAAATCGCAGTTAAGCCCAGTGACCGCAACTGCTTCTGGTTGCTATGCAACTGAGGTAACACCGCTTCAATATTGGCGGCGTGCTGCTGGGCTATATCCACCACCTGCCCTATACCCGCTTGATAGGCTTGATCAAAATTTTCCTGTTCGCGAATAACCCCTTTGCCGCTAAAAATCGCCTCTTGAAAACTGGTGCTAATAAGCGCGTTAATCAGATCCTGACGGTTACCAATAGCAGCCGCTTTTAAGGCCAGTTCGGTCCCGCGCAACAGATGCTTACTGAGATACTTAACCTGTTCACGGCCCTTTAACAGTGCCAATCGCAGCTGACCCTGACGGCTGACTCTATCGGCGGCCAAAGGATTGTCTAGTACCTCGATAGCGACGGATTCGCCGCAGTCTTTTAGCGCGGGCCAGGCCTTGATATTTATCTTGCCGCGCTTAAGCTGCACCTCTTGGGGTAACTCGGCAAAGTCCCACTCGATAATCTCCTGACGAGAGATCGAGTCGTCGGAGGCCTGCTGTTCTAGGCCCGCACTAATCTGCTGTTTAAAGTCCCGTTGCAGCTGTTCCAAACTACGGGCCATGGCAACGGTTTTGCCAGCTTCGTCTTGGAGAATAAAATTCATGCGATACCAGGGATCGAGATTATCTGCCTTCCAATCTTCGTTGTTCACGGTCATGCCGGTCTGTCGTTTAAGCTGCTCAGCAAGCACCTCGGTGATCGGTCGATCCTGCGCCTGGACCTGTAATAGTATTTTGTCCACGTAGTCTGGAACGGGCACAAAGTGGCGTCTTGTCTGCTTGGGTAGGCTCTTCACCAAGGCAATACATTTGTCCCGCAACATACCAGGCACCAGCCAATCGAAGAAGTAACGTGGAAGCTGATGTAATAATGCCAATGGGATAATCGCGCTGACGCCATCCTGCTCATGACCGGGCTGGAAGTGATAACTCAACTCAAACTCGATACCATCGCAGATGACCATTTCTGGGAACTGGGCCTCTTCATCCTCGGCCAGACCGCGAAGTAACAAAGAGTCTTTATTTATATTGAGCAGGGTTGGGTTTTCTTGCTCGGCACTTTTACGCCACTTCTCGAATGCCGGCAGATTATAAATTCCCTCGGGAACCCGCTCGTCGTAAAAGCTATAAATAACCTTTTGCTCGGCGAGTAAATCTCGGCGACGGAAACGATCTTCCAGAGCCTGTAATTCTTCGACTAACTTATGATTGTGCTTATAGAAATTGCCCTTGCCGCGATAGCCCTCTTCCACCAGCGCCTGCTGAATAAATACCGCTCTCGCTTCCACTGGCGCAACATTGCCATAGACAGTATTCTTGCCCTCAACAATGGTTAAACCAAACAGCGTCTGCCGCTCTTTGGCCATAACCTGGCCGGCTTTTTGATGATAAAAAGGTTCGCTATAGGTCTTTTTTACCAGATGGCCCGCCAGTGATTCGAGCCAGTCGGAATCAATTTTAGCCACATTGAGGGCGTACTGTTTGGCAGTTTCCATTAAGGAGCCTGCCATTATCCACTTGGGTGGCTTTTTGCTCAGACCAGAACCGGGGAAGATAAAGAACTTACGGTTTCTAGTGCCCAGAAATTCCCATTTTTCTTCCCGTATGCCCACCTGTCCTAACAGCCCAGAAAGGATGGCCTGATGGATGGCAGCATATTCGGCGGGCTTATCGTTATCTCTAAGTTTGAGTGCGCGACAGGCGGTGTGGATCTGATGATGAAGGTCGCGCCATTCTTTCATGCGCAAAAATGAAACGTAGTTAGCACGACAGTATTTACTGTATTGGTTACTCGACAGCTCTTGACGCTTGCTTTCGAAATGACGCCACAGGTTCAACAGGGACACAAAATCTGAATCTTCGTCTTGCCACTGCTTATGACACTGGTCAGCTGCCTGACGTTTATCAGCGGGACGCTCTCGGGCATCCTGAATGCTCAGTCCAGTGGTGATAATCATCACTTCACTGAGGGAACCGGTTTTTGCCGCCTGTAAAATCATCCGCCCAAATCTTGGGTCTAGGGGCACCGAGGTCAGCTGTTTACCAAGTGCGGTTAACTTGCCATTGGCCGTTACGGCCTGAAGTTCTTCGAGTAATTTAAAGCCGTCGTTGATCATGCGGTTATCGGGCGGATCAACAAAGGGGAAGCTGCGAATATCACCAATATTGAGATGTAGCATCTGCAATATAACGGCGGCTAGATTGGTGCGCACAATCTCAGGGTCGGTAAATTTAGGACGGTTGTTATAGTCTTCTTCACTGTATAGCCGATAGCAGATGCCATCGCTTACTCGGCCACAGCGACCCGCACGTTGATTGGCACTGGCTTGAGAAATAGCTTCAATGGGCAGGCGCTGGACCTTGGTACGGAAGCTGTAGCGGGACAATCGTGCGCGGCCTGTGTCGATCACATAGCCAATGCCGGGAACGGTCAATGAGGTTTCCGCAACATTGGTACTTAAAATAACTCGCCTGCCCTTATGGGGCGAAAATATTTTACTCTGCTCTGCAAGACTCAGTCGCGCATAGAGGGGTACTACCTCTGTGTGGGGTAGCTGGGCGCGCTTAATCGCCAGATTGGCTTCACGAATTTCTCGCTCACCACTCAAAAATACCAATACATCGCCGGCTTTTTGGTTGGCTTGAATGTCCTGCAGGCAATCTATAATTTTCTGATCTCGGTCGCTGTCGAGGTCGTCATCGGTGCTGTATACAATTTCTACAGGAAAGGTTCGCCCTGACACTTCGACTACAGGTGCATTATCAAAATGCTTGGAGAACTTTTCGACATCAATGGTGGCGGAGGTAATAATTAATTTTAGATCTGGGCGCTGCCGCAGTAGGCTTTTTAAATAGCCCAAGAGAAAATCAATATTCAGGCTGCGTTCATGGGCCTCATCAATAATGAGCGTGTCATATTTGCTAAGAAATTTATCGTTCTGAATTTCAGCCAACAATATACCGTCGGTCATTAATTTGATTAGGCTCTTTGGTGAACTCTGATCGGAGAAACGCACCTGATAGCCCACGATATCGCCTAGGGGCGTTTTTAATTCGCTGGCAATACGGTCTGCCACAGTGCGTGCAGCAATTCTACGAGGCTGGGTGTGGCCAATAAGACCGCGTACACCACGCCCTGCCTGCAGGCATATTTTTGGGATCTGCGTGGTTTTACCCGAGCCAGTTTCGCCGGCAATAACCACCACCTGATTGTCGATGATCAGTTCGCGAATTTCTTCCGAGCGAGCGCTGACGGGAAGATCCGGAAATTTGATTGTAGGCACTGTTTGCTGGCGTGCAATCACCTGCACGTTGGCGCGCAACGCATTAGCCGACCATTTCTGCCAGGCCGCTGCGATATCTTTTTTAGACATCCACAGCCGCTGCAGCTCATTCAACTGGCGATTGAGACGAAATAGATCACGGCTGCTAACCGACTGAGGCAGCCATTGAAAGAGCTGCTCAAAATCCGCTTTTTTTAGGGGGGCCTGGCTGAGAAGGTTCGCTTCTGGGCTGGTTGGCTGTTGTGACGACAACTTATTATTCGCCAGTATTTTGCCAGACACATTCACCACTGGCGGCCTTGATGGCATCCAGTTTTTTATGGTGATCATCCAGTTCCTGTGCGCTGGCGGCAATAACGCGCAGTGGCGGACGGGTTGTTGAAAGACGACGGATAGTCGAGGCGGTGTTCATCTCGCCGCCATCGGAGGAGTCGCTCATATTGAGGCTGACCTGACCACCGGTCATCAGCAGATAGACATCTGCCAGAATCTCCGCATCCAATAAGGCGCCGTGCAAGTCGCGCTGGGAGTTATCTACGCCATAACGTTTGCAGAGTGCGTCGAGATTATTTTTCTGTCCTGGATGTTTCTGTCGCGCCAGTGCGAGAGTATCAATAATGCGACACCCACTTTCTATGGACTTGGGCTTTGGTCGCAGCTTGGATGTCTCATGATTAATGAAACCAATATCAAAGGGGGCGTTGTGAATAATTAAATCTGCGCCATTGATAAACTCGAAGAATTCTGGAGATATGGCTTCAAACAACGGTTTGTCTTCAAGAAATTGATCGCTAATACCATGCACTTCCATGGCACCCTCGTCGACCTTGCGCTGAGGATTGACGTACTGATGATAATGGCGGCCCGTGAGCTTGCGATTGACCATTTCGACACAGCCGATCTCGATAATCCGATGATCCTGAGAGGTCTCTAGGCCGGTAGTTTCTGTATCAAGAACAATCTGTCTCATGGTCTCTATTTATCTGCCTGTTTATCTATGTATGGTCAATATTTTATCTGAGGGTGGAGCTGCGCACGCAATAGAATGCATTTAAAGCTCGTCAATACCACGATTGGCCAGCTGATCGGCTATTTCGTTTTCACGATGGCCACTGTGACCCTTTACCCACTGCCAGTCTATCTTATGTTCGCCAACAACCGCATCGAGTTTTTGCCACAGATCAACATTTTTAACGGGCTGTTTGGAGGCCGTTTTCCAGCCGCGCTTTTTCCAGTTGGCCATCCATTCCTGTATGCCTTTTAGCACGTAGGTGGAGTCAGAGGTTACAGTCACTTCGCAGGGTCTTTTTAGCGCCGCTAGGCCTTCAATAACCGCGGTGAGTTCCATGCGATTGTTGGTGGTGTCGGGCTCACCACCACAGAGGGTTTTTTCTTCACCACCGAAGCGCATCAACACACCCCATCCGCCAGGACCAGGGTTGCCACGGCAGGCACCGTCTGTGAAAATTTCGACCGAATTCATAATTTGTCCTGTGGGGATTTATATTTTTTTTGCACCTGAGTCGCCTCTTGCTGGGCGCTCATGCGATGGCTATTAGTTGTAGCCGCTGGACGCCAAGTAGCGCCAGTACTAATACCGCGAGCCACTCGCTTAACGGCGTGAATCATATAGAAGTTACCTAGGGGAAAGCGAACCTTTTGGCCGATTTTTTCCCATACCGAATCCTGCTCAATCCATTGCGGACGATTAAGCGGCAGATTGTAGGCACCATGATCTATCTCTAATACCTGAAAATTTAATAGGGACAGCCAATCAATCACCCGCCCTTTGCGTAAATTGTGGAAACCGTACTGAGGCTGACCGGACATTAGCTGCATTGGAAACTTGAGAACGCCATGGGGGCCATAGGGATTAAATAGGCAGAGCAGAAGATGTCCGCCCGGTGCAACTACCCTGCTCACTTCTGCAAGAACGGCCTTGGGCGAGACCGAGAATTCAACTGCATGCTGGAGTAGCGCCACATCAACTGTATCGGCGGGCAGCGGCAGCTCTGCGTAGTTACTGATGGCCGACGCCTGTGACGAAGCCGCCGCATGGAGCGAGAAACGGTGTAGCTGACTAAAGCAATCAAGTGACTGCTTGTCTGACCCGAGTCCAAGATGCATAAGGCGGTAGCCGGGTAACTGACTGTACTTTTCGGCTAAAACACGATGCTCATGGTGGCTTAGGTAGCGAGCGAAATCTGTCTGACCCCAGGCCTCTAGTTCTCCGGCAACCGAACCGAGCTCAGCCACTTTGAGGCGGTCTAAGACTTTTTTACTCTGTTCTCTGAGAAACTGTAATGACATAGGCTTGCTGTGTGCTAGTTGGGCTTGTCGCTAAAAGAAGTGACCATTATGAAGCAGTTGATGATTATTTGAAATCTGATAACTAATAAGCATCAGCAGTTTGTCTAATCGCGCTATGGTCGCTACAATCCTCGCGAAATTAATGACTAGAATGAGTTCAATCTGTGCAGTCTGAACACAAGCTTATCGCCCTATCTTTAAAACTCATGTTTGCCAGCCTATTGCTTGGTGGCTGTGCATTAGCGCCGACAGACTCTGCTGATCAGCCGCTGGCTGAAGATGCTCTTAATGGCAATCTTATTGAGGCTGAAGGCGCTCTTTTCAACGCTGATGGCTCTATTATCGGCGCGGACGGCTCTGTTGCTGTCACTGAAGCAGCTCCGATTAAGAAACATGATCTGTGGCAGCGTATTCGTAGCGGCCATGATTTAACCCCAAAGGTTCTTCCCGCCAGTGTGTTGAAACAGCGTGACTGGTATCTGCGCAACCCTAGCTACCTAGCGACAGTCTTTAACCGCGCTGAGCCATTTATCTTCTATGTTACCGATGAACTTGAGAAAGCGGGCCTGCCTTTGGAGCTGGCTCTGCTGCCTATCGTAGAAAGTACCTATGATCCCCTCGCCTACAGCCACAGCCATGCGGTGGGTCTCTGGCAGTTTATTCCCTCTACGGCAAAGGCCTTTGGTCTCAGGCGTGATCGCTGGTATGACGGTCGTCGCGATGTCATCTATTCAACCCAAGCCGCCGTTAGATACCTTCAGTATCTTCACAAGCGCTTTGATAATGACTGGCTGTTGGCACTTGCCGCCTATAACTCTGGTGAGGGCAATGTTCGTAAGTCGATCCGCCGCAATATTAAATTGGGCAAGAAGGCTGACTTTTGGTCGATCAAGCTACCCAGAGAAACCAGAAACTATGTGCCTCAGCTGCTGGCATTAGCTACGCTGATTGAAGATCCTGAAAAATATTCTATTGAACTGCCCTTTATTGCCGATGAGCCCTACTTTGAAGTCGTAGAGATTGAATCCCAGATGGACCTCAATAAGGTCATTGAGATCACCGGCGTTGAAGGCACTGCCTTCACTCGACTAAATCCGGCTTATCGCCGCTCTATTACGCCCCCTAAGGGCAAACACTCGCTATTATTGCCCATGGGCACTGCAGAGCCATTGCGCCAGCTATTGGCCACGACGGATCCAAAAACCTGGGTTCCCCATACTGAATACCTGGTGATGAGCGGCGATAGCCTGTCGCAGATTGCCCAGCGATTCCGTGTACCTACCCAATGGCTTAAGAGTCGTAATAGCCTGAGTTCAGATCGCTTAAAAATTGGTCAGGTACTACTAATACCCCATTCCGGCGATACCGCGACTACCAGCGGAACTGCAGTTGCCAAAAACGCTCAGTACAGCGTTAGGCGTGGCGATTCCCTGTCTAGTATTGCCAGCCAGTACAAGACCTCTATCGCAGACATTAGACGCGTTAACGGCCTTAAAACAGATGTACTACAGATTGGTCAGCAACTTCGCGTTAACAATAGCGCTGGCAAGGCTGTTCTAGAGAATCTACGCAAGCTATCCTACAAAGTAAGACGAGGTGATTCCCTGTATCTTATCGCGGAGAAGTTTGATTTAACGATTCGTGATATCACGCGTTGGAATAAGATCAGCCGCAATGAATTTTTGCAGCCCGGTCAACGACTGACGTTGTTTATTAATGCTTTGCGTGTCTAGCTCTCGGCAGCTAATACATAAATAGCAGACATTAAAAAGCCGGGCCTGTGCCCGGCTTTTTAATGTCTGTAACTCTTACTGCTTTATATCCGCGCCAGACACTAGGCTGGATTGATAGGCCTGAATCTCGCGGCTACTATTAATTGAGCTCGTTGCATAGGTCAGGCTGACCTTCTGCTGACTGCTCAACTTGGTAACATCACCCTGGGTCACTTCTATCAACGAGGCGACAACATAGTCTCCATTGCGCATATAGAAGCCTTCTGTCACCGCTGTGTCTGCTGGCGACTGCATCTGGAAGACGGCATTCAATATTTCAGGATTAACACCGCCACCATTACGCTTAACATCCAGAGCAACCTGCCAATCTAGGGCATTGGCCTTGGCCACAGTCTCGACGCTTTCGCCTGCTTCAACAGAGGCTACCAGTGCGGCACCCTGCTGAGCAATGGCCTGCTGAGCAATCGTTGCTTTAAGTGTCCTGGTAACAGTATCACGCACCTCGGCCAACTCTTTTTGCCTTGCAGGGATACTTTTATTGAGCTTGATCACCATGTAGCGGTCATTGCCCAGTTCCAGTACTTCGCTGGCATATTTATCATCCACGACTTCTGAGCTAAACGCGGCTTTAACCACGGCAGGATAAGAGGCAACGCCTTCACCACCAGTGCGAGAAAATGCACTCGAGGTTTGAGCGGTAAGCTCTAGATCTTCAGCGACAACGGCCAGAGACTCTGCATTAAAGCTAAGCTCTTTAAGCATTTCGAGTTTTTCGATCAGAGCATTCGCCGTCAGTTCTGTGAGCAGCTCCCGTTCAATACGTGCCGATTCTGCAGCCAATTCGAATGTCTGCTCCTGAGTATCCAGCAACTTAATAAAATGTGTTCCTGCATCGGTTTCTACCGCTGTGGATACCTGGCCTACTTCAAGCTGCACTAGCGCCGCTTCGAAGGGTTCAGGAAACATATCACCGGTGGTGTAACCCAGGTCGCCACCAGTCTCGGCAGCACCAAAGTCTTCAGAGTACTCTGTTGCCAATGCGGCAAAGTCGTCGCCGGCATCTAACTTAGACTGGATCTCTGCCAACAGCTCTGCACTGGGCTCAGCCAATAATATATGTGCTGCCTGACGTGAAACGGCGGTGTCTGCAGACTCAGCTTCCTGATCAAATCGCGCTTGAATTTGTTCTGGGCTAACTGACTCGCCCTCGGTGAGCTGCGCTGCATTGAGCTCTATATAATCAATAACCACCTGGTCGTCGGTCTGGTACTGCTCTTTGTTGAGCTCGTAATAGGCACTGACCTGCTCTTCGCTTAGTTCCACTGCATACATAATTGGCGCGATAGGCAGTGTAAGGTAGTAATAGTCACGCATTTGTTCGGTAAGACCTGCCAATGCGGCGAGTTCGATCTCAGTCACAAAGTTGGTGATGGCAACACCCTGCAAAACCTGCTGAATCAGCAAGTCTTCTTTAATCATGTCGATAAATGTGGCGCTGGTATAACCCTGCTGGCGGATCGCGTACTGAAAAACATCCTGATCAAAGCGGCCGTCGGTTTGAAAACTCGGCGTGTCGACGAGTAACTTGCTCACCGTCTTTGTGGATATGCCCATGGCCTGCTCTGCAGCCGACTGTGCAATCACTTTGCGCCCAATCATTTGCTGTAGAACACCAGGACGGATCAATTCGTCGTCAACTAAAGAGGGATCCAAGCCTTCATTTTCGCTGAGGATACGTCTTTTCTCAACACTGATCGCCTGCTGAATACGCAGTGCACTGACCTGCTCGTCATTCACAACAAGCTCAGTTTCAGCACCGGCACCAGATAGGAACAACGACCCAGTACCAGAAAAGGCAAATATACCGCCAATAAAAATCACGATAACCGTGGCTATACCACGCATGTTATTTCTAAAATTATCCAACATGTATCTGTACCTATAAATTAAAAAAAAGGCGCATCGAGGATGCGCCTTCTAGCCTGAGGTCTTCGCTGCTACAACGAAGTTCCCAGAGAGTTACTTAGTTTACTGCGTCTTTCAGAGCTTTACCGGCTTTAAAGCTAGGCACGTTAGCCGCTTTAATTTGGATCTCAGCACCAGTCTGTGGGTTACGACCAGCGCGAGCTGCACGATGCTTCACAGAATAAGTACCGAAGCCTACTAAAGAAACTTGGTCGCCATTTTTCAATGCGCCTGTTACTGCATCTAGAGCGGAATCCAGTGCACGTCCTGCAGAAGCTTTAGAGATGTCTGCACCAGCAGCGATCGCGTCGATTAGTTCAGATTTATTCAAGGTATTCCCCTTTTATTGGAATTGGTTGATTCTGGCAAAATAGAAGTGCGCTTTCATAACTTCGCAATGCTCAGAATCCCGAGCCAATGCGCCTTCTAGGGCAACTTTATACCAACTAGCACTACGCTGGGTCAAGCATACTTTTGAATTTATTAAAATTAGTTGCAGATCAGTGCGTGCTGGCACTGGCGCTGGCCCCAGTATTTTTATCAGATCCGGTGGCTCGATTAAACTCTTCTTCGCTAAAAGGCGTGGGCTTATCTTGCAACGCGATGTCTAGCACCTCGTCAATCCATTTCACCGGACATATCTCAAGGTCCGCTTTAATGTTGTCCGGTATCTCTTTCAAATCGCTAGCATTATCGTGGGGAATAATAACTGTAGTAATGCCTCCACGGTGCGCAGCTAGTAGCTTTTCTTTGAGCCCACCGATCTTTAACACCTCTCCGCGAAGGGTTATTTCTCCAGTCATGGCAACATCTGCGCGCACTGGAATACCGGTTAAAACCGACACCAATGTTGTACACATGCCTACACCCGCCGAAGGCCCATCTTTCGGGGTTGCGCCCTCGGGCACATGAATATGCAGGTCGTTTTCGTAGTAAAAGTCTTTGTGGATGCCCAGTGCCATGGCTCGGCTGCGCACGACTGTCAGTGCCGCCTGAATTGACTCCTGCATCACATCGCCCAGTGAACCAGTTTTAATCACTTTGCCTTTACCGGGGATCGCCGAAGCTTCAATGGTCAACAGTTCACCACCGACCTGGGTCCAGGCTAGGCCGGTTACCTGTCCAATCTGGTTTTCTGCTTCGGCACGGCCATAGTCAAATCGGCGCACACCGAGCATATCTTCCAGCTGCTCTACTCCAACCACGTCATGAGAGCGCTTATCTGCGCGCACATGCTTGGTTACGGTCTTGCGGCATATCTTGGCAATATCTCGCTCTAAACCCCTTACACCGGCTTCTCTGGTGTAATAGCGTATGGCATCTTTCAGCGCGCCTTCGGTAATATCCAACTCTGGCTCTTTAAGTCCATTGGCTTTGCGCTGCTTGGGAACTAAGTATTTCTCGGCAATCTGTACCTTTTCATCTTCGGTGTATCCTGGAATACGGATAACTTCCATGCGATCCAATAAGGGGCCGGGAATATTCATCGAATTGGCAGTACAGATAAACATTACTTCGGAAAGATCGTAATCAACCTCGAGGTAATGATCGTTAAAGGTATGGTTTTGCTCTGGATCTAACACTTCCAATAGCGCTGAGGCTGGATCGCCGCGACTGTCCATACCCATCTTGTCGATCTCGTCGAGAAGGAATAATGGATTCTTAGTGCCCACCTTCGACAACTTTTGGATAATCTTGCCTGGCAGCGAGCCGATATAGGTTCTGCGGTGTCCGCGAATCTCTGATTCATCGCGCACGCCACCCAAGCTCATGCGCGCAAACTTGCGACCTGTCGCACGGGCAATAGACTCACCGAGGGAGGTTTTGCCCACGCCGGGAGGCCCAACCAGGCAAAGTACGGGTCCTTTAAGCTTTTTAACGCGCTTTTGCACCGCCAAAAACTCAAGAATTCGCTCCTTCACCTCTTCAAGACCGTGGTGATCCAGATTAAGCGTGGTTTCTGCTTCGATCAGGTCGTGTTTAACACGGGTGCGGTTTTTCCAGGGCACGCCGATCATGCAATCAATATAGTTACGCAGTACCGATGCCTCTGCAGACATTGGCGACATCATCTTTAGCTTGGCCATTTCTGACTGCGCTTTTTCCAAGGCGGCCTTAGGCATTCCGGCCTGTTCAATTTTCTTATCTAGCAGATCGAGTTCCGAGACACCTTCGTCGATATCACCCAGTTCTTTTTGGATGGCCTTCATCTGCTCGTTGAGGTAGTACTCGCGCTGACTCTTTTCCATCTGCTTTTTGACGCGACCACGAATGCGCTGCTCTATCTGGAAAATATCAATTTCAGATTCCATTAGGCTCATCAGGTGTTCAAAACGCTCTGTGAGATCGGCTATCTCGAGCACATCCTGCTTTTGCTCGAGATTTAAGGTCATATGCGACGCAATAGTATCGGCCAGACGGTTAGCGTCTTCGATACCGCTAACGGTGGTAATGACCTCAGCGGGAATTTTTTTACTCAGGTTTACGTACTGCTCAAACAGGGAGATGGTTGACCTTGTCAGGGCATCGGCTTCCTGATCATCAAGCTCGCCATCCGTCAGCTCTACCGCGGTGCTCTGCATAAAGGCGTCGCCTTCAACAGGGGCTGTCAGGCTCACTCGCTGAATGCCTTCCACTAGCACCTTGAGTGTGCCGTCTGGAAGTTTAAGTAGCTGTAGGATCGTTGCCAGGGTACCTACTTCGTAGATATCGTCAATGCTGGGGTTATCTTCTGAGGGCGTTTTCTGCGCGACCAGAACCACCTGCTTGTCTGACTCCATGGCATGTTCGAGGGCTATGATAGATTTTTCTCTACCGACGAACAGCGGAACCACCATATGCGGGTACACCACTACATCACGTAATGGCAGGAGTGGATAAACAATAGTGCTTGGATCTGTCTCTGTGGAACCCATTATTACCTCAATGTCGCTTTATTTTTAATGTGTATTCTTGTTTAACATTGTACGCAGTGACTTTCGCGTTAGTCTTTTATATTGGGTCAGCTCGGTTAAAAACAACCTCAAGACTATAATTAAGGGTATAAAAAAATAAGGGTATAAAAAAACATGAAAAAAAGAGCATAAAAAAAGCGGCTTACGCCGCTTCTTCGTTTAGCCCTCGTCTGAGGCTAACTTTTTCTCTTGTTTCTCGTAAACCAGCAGGGGTTCATTTTCACCGTTGATGACCGAACCATCCACAACCACTTTGACCACATCGGGTTCCGAGGGGATCTTGTACATGGTGTCGAGCAATATGGTTTCGAGGATAGATCGCAGGCCACGAGCACCAGTCTTGCGCTCAATGGCTTTGTCGGCAACCGCCGCCAAGGCATCATCCCGAAGATCCAGTTCAACACCTTCCATGCCAAACAATGCCTGATACTGTTTCAACAGGGCATTTTTTGGCTCAACAAGGATGTTCACTAGAGCATCACGATCAAGCTCTTGCAATGTCGCTACCACGGGCAGTCGACCAATAAACTCTGGAATCAGACCATAGCCAATCAAATCACTGGGCTGCACATCTAACAATGTCTCACCGATAGATTTTGAGCTGTCTTTGCTGTTCACTTCTGCACTGAAGCCAATACCGCCCTTCTCGGAACGATCTCGTATAACCTTTTCCAATCCGGCAAAGGCACCACCACAGACAAACAGGATATTAGAGGTATCAACCTGCAGAAATTCTTGCTGAGGATGCTTGCGTCCACCCTGAGGTGGTACTGATGCAACGGTACCCTCAATAAGCTTCAACAGCGCTTGCTGAACACCTTCTCCAGAAACATCGCGAGTGATCGACGGGTTATCTGATTTGCGTGAAATCTTGTCGATCTCATCGATATAAACAATACCGCGCTGGGCCTTGTCTACATCGTAATCGCATTTCTGCAGGAGCTTTTGAATAATGTTCTCGACGTCTTCACCCACATAACCGGCTTCGGTCAATGTGGTGGCATCGGCGATGGTGAAAGGTACATCGAGCAATCGCGCCAATGTTTCAGCCAATAATGTCTTGCCGCTACCGGTAGGGCCGATCAGCAAAATATTACTCTTGCCCAGCTCTACTTCTAGCTTATCGGCGCCAGTTTGGGCACTGACCTGAAGTCGCTTGTAATGGTTGTATACAGCCACAGAAAGAATACGCTTGGCACGTTCTTGGCCAACCACATATTCGTCGAGGATATCTTTAATTTCGGTGGGAACAGGCAGTCGATCGGGGCTGCTATTAGACTCAACGACCTGAGATTCTTCAGAAATAATATCGTTACATAGATCGACACATTCATCGCAGATATAGACGGACGGGCCGGCTATTAAACGACGAACTTCGTTTTGGTTCTTACCGCAGAATGAACAGAACAGTAACTTTCCGCCGTCGCCTAAGGTATCACTATCACTCATTTCTTTCTCCTGCCGAAATCGCAAAAGTCATATAAAACAGTACGTTAGACTTAATATCTAACAATGAAAGTCAGAAGACTACTGCCCCTAACCTCTTTTGTCTAGTACCTGATCTACAAGGCCATAGTCCTTGGACTCGTCAGCACTCATAAAATTATCACGCTCAGTATCTTCTGCAACCTTCTCAACGCTCTGTCCCGTGTGATGGGCCATTAGCTTATTGAGACGGTCTTTGATCTTAAGAATTTCTTGAGACTGAATGTGGATATCTGTCGCCTGACCCTGAGCACCGCCGCTTGGCTGGTGAATCATGGTGCGAGAGTTAGGCAGGCAGAAACGCTTGCCCTCTGCGCCCGCTGTAAGCAGGAACGCGCCCATAGATGCCGCCTGACCAATACACATGGTGCTGACATCTGGCTTGATAAACTGCATGGTGTCGTAGATCGACATACCTGCTGTTACAGAGCCACCGGGAGAATTGATATAGAGGTGTATGTCTTTGTCTGGATTTTCAGACTCGAGGAATAACATCTGCGCAACAATAAGGTTGGCCATATGATCTTCAACCGGACCCACCAGAAAGATGATTCTTTCTTTTAAAAGTCTTGAGTAGATGTCGTAGGCTCTTTCGCCTCTCGAGCTCTGCTCAACAACCATGGGGACCAAACCGCTGGCTTCCACGTCGGGGAAACCACTGATGCTAGATGGGGTCTGAAAATTCATTGCGTCCTCGCTAATTAGATTTTTGAATACAGGGTACTGTAGCTCTGCACAATCCCTTTTGCACGCTTACCTTTTGTTGATACCGTTGTACGCAAACAATCGGCAAGCTGGACTCATCCAACCTGCCAAAAATCAGCTTAAGCTTCGCTGCCTGGTTCAGGATCAGGCTTAACAGCTTCTTCGTAAGGTAAGGCTTCTTCTTTAACTTTGGCCTTGGAAAGTACTAACTCAGTGACCTGATCTTCTAGAACCACGGCTTCGACAGAACTTAGCAACTCAGGCTTACTGTAATAGTAGTCGACAACTTCACGAGGCTGCTCATAAGTTGAGGCAATCTCATCAACGCGAGCACGAACCTGCTCTTCGTCTGGCGTTAGGCCTTCGACCTTAACCAGCTCAGAGACAATCACACCCAACGCAGCGCGGCGCTCGGCTTTCTCTTTAAACATATCATCTGGAAGCATGCTCAGATCAATTTGCTGACCGCCGCCAAACTGCTGAACCATTTGCTGCTTCAGCTGAGTAATTTCATTGGCAACCAATGCTGCCGGCAGCTCAACCTTGTTGAGGTCAAACAGCTGGTTCATCACACGGTTTTTAACCTTGGTGCGGATAGCATTGCGCAGTTCACGTTCCATGTTGCCTTTAACATCTTCACGGAACTTGGCTTCGCCACCCTCTTCAACGCCGTAAAGCTTGAAGAACTCGTCATTCAGCTCTGGCATTGCCTTGGAAGACACTGAGTTAACCTTAACGGCGAACTGTACTGCCTTACCTTTTAATTCTTCGGAGTGATAATCTTTCGGGAATTTCAGCTTGAGAACAGTCTCGTCCCCTGCACTTAGACCGACCAAGCCTTCTTCAAAACCTGGGATCATGCTGTTTGAACCCAACACTAGGTCCTGGCCTTCGGCACTGCCGCCGGCAAATTCTTCTTTCTTCTGGGTACCCACAAAATCGATATTCAGCTGATCGCCATCGACAGAGGGCTTATCTGAAACATCGAAAGTCGCTTGCTGGTTACGCAACACTTCAATCATGGTTTCCATATCGGCGTCGGTTACGTCTGAAACAGGACGTGATAACTTGACCTTGCTGATATCAGCTAGCTTTACTTCTGGGTAGACTTCAAAGATCGCCATGTATTCAAGATCTTGGCCTTCTTTGTCTTTCAGATCATCAATGCGCGGCTGACCGACAGGACGAAGATCTTCCTGATTAATCGCGTCATAGAAGCTTGAATTAACGATTTCGCCAACAACTTCCTGACGAACGCCTTTACCATAATGCTGTTTGACAACACGCAGTGGAACCTTGCCCTTACGAAAGCCCTTGATAGACACAGTCTTAGTCGCTTTCTCTAAACGCGCAGTTACTTCTTGTTCAATTTTGTCGGCAGGGACACCAATCTTCAGCTGACGCTCCAGACCTGTGCTCGACTCAATAGAAACCTGCATGTGTTGTCCTCTTCATAAATAGTATAAATATGGTGCGAGTGGAGAGACTCGAACTCTCACATCCTAAGACACTAGAACCTAAATCTAGCGCGTCTACCAATTCCGCCACACTCGCATAATCTGTCTTTCTGGGCTTCGGGTATCAACAGGTTGGTTGCTCGTTCAAAGCCAACAACTGTGCCCAGCCAAAAAGGGCGTGAAGTTTGCCACAGCACCTATGAATCGGCAACTACTTCAGGCCCTTTAAATGCCTAAACGGGAGAAAAAGTCTCCCAGGCAATCTGAAGTGGCAATCTAAGGCATAGAATGGGGAGCTGAGGGCTGCTAACAGGGCCGAAAAGCATCTATTAAGAGCGGCAACCTAATCAATCTGGAAATAGTCAGAAAGCTTGGTCTATGCTTTACAACGCATACTTTATTTATTAACCCAGCTAGGAGTTACATGATGAAAAACAATTACCTTATGCTTTTTGCAGTAGCAGCAACACTTGGACTTGCCGCATGTGATACGGGTGAGCCTCAAACTGACGCATCAGCACCAGCCGCTGAGTCTTCAATGTCAGATGCAGCAACAGAGGCAGCTGATAGTGCCATGGGCGCGATTGACGGTGCCGTTGAAGCGATGGACGAAATGGCTGATGACGCTATGGACAGTGCCACTGATGCTATGGATAGTGCCGCTGACGCAATGGACGAGGCTTCAGACGCTGCAGAGAGCGAAGTAGAAGACGCAATGGATGGCATGCTGAACAAATAGATAGCTTCAAGACCATAAAAAAACCCCGGTAAATACCGGGGTTTTTTTTGTTGCTAGAACTTACCTATCATAAGACAACTATGATTTTAAACGGCTACCTTGCGGCGACGTAAACCAGTAAGACCTAACAATGCAGAGCCAAACAACCATACAGCAGCAGGAATTGGCACTTCGTTGATACCAGCAATATAAAGATTATTTGCTGTGGTTGTGCCGATTCTGAAGTTATCTGCCATGTAAGTCTTATAGAAATCGCTCATGGAGCCAAATATGGCCATTTCAGTTAACTTAAAGCCTAGGGTGATTTTGCCCGCGATAACGGTTAGCAAGTCAAAACCCTGGGTATTAGTCCAGATTAATACCTGAGTCTTAGGCGCAACATCTTGGTGAGCACCGTTGATTCCAACATTAGCGATTTCCTTTTCAGTATCAAAAACAAACCCTAGCACGTCCTTGTTCTGCATGTTGTCATCAGATCCGGCATAAGCACCGCTTTTTGTGAAACATTTATTGGCACTTGGAGCTCCGCCACCGGCGCTATTATCCACTGAGCCTTTACAAACACCGATACCAGACTTATTGCCTGCATCTAAATAAGCGTAAGCACTTCTGACATTTGGATTAGGCCTGTCTGCACCATTTAGCTTTCCACCATAAACATTCAGATCACCAAAGTTCAGTGGTTGCCCACCTCTTTCGTTTTCATCTGCATCGAAGTCATAATCATACGATGCGGCCATGGACATACTAGCCATTGATAATACTACGGCACCTGCAAGTGACTGCAGCAATTTTGATAGATTCCTATTCATAACTAACTCCTTAAAAACTCCTAAAAACAAACTAAGCGCGAATGCAAAGACGCGACTAATTCCATGTGTGTACAACAAAACAAAACTACATAACAGGTAAATGTAAAAGTAGTTCTCATTTTTGACATTGTCAAAAAAATAAACTGGATTTATTAGGATTATTTGATTTAAGAATCAATAACTTAGAATTGTTTAGCTGTCGGAGCAGATATAGCAGAAAAAATATTTTACTTTTAATTATTTAAAACAATAACTTAGCTAGTTTTCTTAATAAATAGGGTAACCGCGCAGAGAGAAACCTCCTCTATTTGCGCAGAATCTGTATAAATACCGTCAATTAGCAGTTTAGCGATACCATGGACGGTTCCCCAGATCACCTGAGACGTTCGCAGTGGATTGTCGCCACCGATAAGGCCCGAGGCTTGCCAGCTTGTGATCATCTCCAGTTGATGCTGAAAACAGGGGTAGGCGACATCGAGCAATTCTTGGGTGCTGTGCTTCTGCTTCCAGATATTGCGGCCGAACATCAGCTCATATTCTTCCGGGTTCTCAGCGGCAAATCTGACATAACCGCAAATATACTCTGCAAACTTCTGTGCAGCTGTGAGGCTAGGATCATTAAAGGTGTCCTGGGCCGCCTGGTGGCGACGACGAAAGCCCTGAGCGGCAATGGCACAGAGTAAATCATTTTTATCTGAAAAATGGTGGTACGGCGCAGTGCGCGATACCCCTGCCCTTTCAGCCAGTTTACGCAGGGACAGGTTGTCAATGCCCGCCTCCGCTATCAACGCTTTAGCGGCCAGTAAAAGTGCCTGACGTAGGTCACCATGATGGTAGCTGGGCCTTGCTGTTTGAGTGCTATTTGAAGATTTCATGTTGGCAATGTACCAATGCATCTTGACAGTGTCAAAATTGCACCTTAATCTGCTTCTATCAAGTAGTTCCTACTCTATTGAATAGCCGTATAAAACGGCACTCCTAAAGCGAGCGCAAAACTGTGATGAACGTAGATGATTTCCCTAACCTCAAAGCGTTTGATGTAAGTATCAATGAACAGCATGTCGTGGAAATCTGCCTGAATCGTCCCGACGCTATTAACACCATGAACAGCGACTTCTGGGATGAACTGCCTGCCATTATTACCGCCCTTGATCGTCAAGCGGTTGCACGGGTAATTATTCTCTCGTCCAAAGGCAAACACTTCACTGCTGGCATGGATCTCAGCGTCTTTGATAGCTTAGGCGGAGACTCTAATCATGAACCCGCCCGTGCCGCTGAAAAGTCTCGCCGCTGGATTCTCGATATGCAGGAGGCCTTTACCACCTTAGAGAAAGCACGCGTGCCTGTTATCGCGGCGACTCAAGGCGCCTGTATTGGCGGCGGCGTGGATATGATCTGTGCCGCTGACATGCGTTTTTGCACCGCCAACGCCTTCTTTAATATTAAAGAAACGGAGCTCGGTATCACTGCGGATGTAGGCACATTGCAGCGCATCCAGCATGTTATGCCCAGCGGCCTAGCCCGTGAACTGGCCTACAGTAGCCGCAATCTGGGCGCCGATGAAGCGCTTACCAGCGGTTTTGTGAATAAGGTCTATGCCGACCAAGACGAAATGCTCAAGGCTGTTCGAGCCCTCGCCAGCGATATTGCTAAACATAGCCCGCTGGCAGTGCACGGCACCAAAGAAATGCTTAACTACAGCCGCGATCATTCAGTGCAAGACAGCCTTAATCATATGGCGACCTGGCAATCAGGCATGCTTCGGGCCACAGACACCCACGAAGCAATGAAAGCCAGCAAAGAAAAGCGCGACCCCAAATTCGATAATTTACTGCCTTAAATCATAAAAATACTTATAAAGTTTTAGAGAGGAATCTATGTCACACGAACAGTATCCCCACATGCTCGCTCCCTTGGATCTCGGTTTTACCACCTTAAAAAACCGGGTTTTGATGGGTTCAATGCACACCGGCCTTGAAGAAGTGGCCAACGGCCATGAGCGTATGGCGGCTTATTTTGGTGAGCGCGCCAAAGGCGGCGTTGGCCTTATTGTGACTGGCGGCATTGGCCCCAACACTGAGGGTGGCACTCATCCCAATACTAAGAAACTGGTCACTGAAGAAGATATAGCGGGCCACAAGCAGATCACCGATGCCGTGCACGCCCACGATGGTAAAATCTGTATGCAGATACTGCACACTGGCCGCTACGCCTACTCTCCCGACCAGGTAGCACCCTCAGCGATCAAGTCACCGATCAACCCGTTTACCCCGAGAGCTCTTACTGACTCTGAGGTTTACAAACAAATTGATGACTTCGTATTTACCTCAGTGCAGGCACAGAAAGCTGGTTATGACGGTGTTGAGATTATGGGTTCGGAAGGGTACTTTCTGAATCAATTTATCGCTGCCCGCACCAATCAGCGCGAAGACGACTGGGGCGGTAGCTACGAAAACCGCATCCGTCTGCCGATTGAAGTAGTGCGCAGAGTTCGCGAAGCGGTTGGCGAGCACTTTATTATTATTTTCCGTCTGTCGATGCTTGATTTGGTTGATGGCGGCAGCACTGCTGAAGAAGTTATTCAGCTAGGTAAGGCAGTAGAGACGGCCGGTGCAACTATTATTAATACGGGTATTGGCTGGCACGAAGCACAGATTCCAACCATTGCTACCAAGGTTCCTCGCGCCGCTTTTACCTGGGTAACCGCGCGCTTTAGAAAAGAGCTGTCAGTGCCGGTGATTACCTCCAACCGTATTAACACCCCAGAAGTGGCTGAAGAGGTTCTAGCCCGTGGTGATGCCGACATGGTGTCCATGGCCCGCCCCTTCCTCGCAGATCCAGACTTTGTTATTAAAGCGCAGGAAAATCGCGCCGATGAAATCAATACCTGTATCGGCTGTAATCAGGCCTGTCTCGATCATGTATTTGGCGGTGTTATGACTAGCTGTCTGGTTAACCCCCGCGCCTGTCACGAAACCGAATTACATATTCTGGCAACGACTAGCAGCAAAAAGATTGCTGTTGTTGGTGCTGGCCCTGCCGGTCTTGCGGCTGCAACTACGGCGGCCTCAAGAGGCCATCAGGTCACATTGTTTGATGGTGCCGATGAAATTGGCGGCCAGTTTAATATTGCCAAACAGGTCCCCGGTAAGGAAGAGTTCTTCGAGACATTGCGCTACTACGGTAAGCAAATTGAAATCACCGGTGTCGACCTGAAGCTCAATCACCGTGTTACTGCTGAGGAGCTCAACAACGGCGGCTTTGACCAGGTTATTGTTGCCACGGGTATTGCCCCAAGAATGCCTAATATTGAAGGCATTGATCACCCCAAGGTACTTAACTACCTAGACGTGATTGGTGGCAAAAAGCATGTTGGTAAGAAAGTAGCCATTATTGGCGCTGGTGGTATTGGCTTTGATACGGCGGAATACATTACCCACGCGGGCGAATCCACGAGCCAGAATATTCCAGCCTTTATGAAAGAATGGGGTATCGATATGACCTTTGGTTCGCGTTCAGGTACTGAAGGCATAACCGCTCAGCCTGAGCCCTCCCCGCGCGAAGTCTATTTGCTCCAGCGTAAAAGCACGAGAGTTGGTAAAGGCCTAGGTAAAACCACTGGCTGGGTTCACCGCGCAGGTCTAGCAATGAAAGGCGTGCGTATGATGCCTAGTTGTGACTATAAACGTATTGATGATGACGGCCTGCACCTTACTGTCGGCGATGAACCAACGACCCTTGATGTGGATACTATTATTATCTGCGCCGGTCAGGACCCAATGCGTGAAATAATTGAGGGCCTAACCGTGCCTCACCATCTGATTGGCGGTGCTGATGTGGCTGCTGAACTCGATGCCAAGGGTGCTATTAACCAGGCCACAAGATTAGCCGCTCAGATCTAAGTTTCTGGCTAATAATTGTTGCAACCCGCAGGCAATCAACGGATCATGCGCGCTTAATATCAAGCGCGCATTTTTAATTTAACCCTTTAATAAAAGATTCAATAAGAAAAACTATGTCTGATAAGCAACAGTCTACCGATTTCCGTAACGCTCTTGGCAGTTTCGCCACGGGTATCACCGTTATTACCGCACTGGGCAAAGATGGCCAAAAGGTCGGCATGACCGCCAACAGCTTTAACTCGGTATCTCTGGACCCTATGCTAGTGCTCTGGAGTGTGGCTCGCGACGCCAATTGCTTTGATGACTTTATTGATGCGGAGTCTTTTGCTATCCACGTACTCGCCAACGATCAAGAGGCCATGTCTAATCGCTTTGCTACAAGTGGTGCGGATAAATTTGCTGAGTTGGAATGTACTGAAGGCCTATCAGGGGTACCTATTCTTCCCCATTACAGCGCCTGCTTTGAATGCAAAATTGAGAATCAATATGAAGGCGGCGACCATATTATTTTAGTCGGCCGAGTCATTGAGTTTAGAGACAATGGTCTAGAGCCACTGATCTTTAATCGCGGCAAATACGCCGCTCTTAAATAAACGCTCTTATATTACGCGCTTTTCGCTCTCGGCCTAACCCTTGCTACCGCAAAGTACTGTTAACTGATTGAGCACCTGCGCAACGGGCAGCACATCGGCATATTTAGCATTCAAATCAAATAGATTGGCGCGGTGAGCATCAGGGTTTCTATCACCCACGGCTTCTTCGGCAATCACTACCTGATAATCATTCTGTAATCCATCTACCGCCGAGGCGCGCACACAGCCACTGGTGGTCAAACCTGTCACCACTAACGAATCAACGCCAAGCGCCGATAATCGTTCATTAAGGTCCGTCTCGAAAAAAGCACTGGCCCACTGTTTTTCTATCACCGGCTCGCCGTCCAGCGGCTCTAATGCCGAATCAATTTTTACCCAGTGACTGTCTGGCTGTAGCACATTTAACGCTGGCACTTTCTGACGAAACACCTTGGCCTGCTGCTCATTGTGGTAGACCACGGTGGTGAAAAACACGGGTAAACCCAGCGCACGAAAAGCCTCTAGCAACTGCACATTAGCCACAACCACCTCAGGGCAGTCGCTCCCCAGTGGGCAGGCAGGATCGGTAAAGCCATTAATCATATCTACCAATACCAGAGCAGGACTGGCCGTTAAGCCGAGAGTATTTTGCTGCAGATTATTCGATGTCATTACCATTCCCGTCAGTTTTATTCTGTCGTAAAAAAGCGGACTGTGCTTCCCATAACAAGAAGCACAGCCCGCTATTGATACTACCTTATTTTAGAAACGGTAGTTAAAGTCAATCCCGTAAGAGTCTTTGGCACCTGGGTGAATAAATGAACCACCAAATTCAGGCGCTGGAATGATCTCTTCCAGATACTTTTCGTCAGTGACATTGCGTCCCCAGATAGTCACACCCCAATTTTCCGCATCAAAGGAGATACGGGCGTTGAGAGTGTCATAGGCATCACGCTTGGCTTTGCTCATGTCCTGAGTCAAACCTGGACCGTTAAATACCTGCCAGATCGTCGGAGTAGCCTCACCCTGCAAGGTGTGAAACGCCATCTCACCAACATACTGCCAATCCAAACGTGCAGTCATCTCGACACCATCGCTAACAGCCATCTCGAACTGTGCACCAAGATTGTAGGTACGGTCTGGCGCCTGTGGCGCTTCATTACCCTCTGAGAGCGGTCGGTGATCGTTCTGGATAATTTCACTATCCAAGAAACCTGCACCACCAAATAACGAGAGGTTTTCTGTAACCACTGCGTTAAAGTCCATTTCGAAGCCTTGGATCTCTAACTCGTCAATGGTTGTAACAACACGCATCAAACCAAATGGACCAGCGAAGAACTCAAAGAACTGATTGTCTTCAACTTCAGTTTTAAACGCTGCTACATTAACCCGCAGACGACTGTCGAAGAACTCCATTTTGCTACCTAGCTCAAAGCTAGTAGAGACTTCTTTCTTATACTCGTCGCTCACACCGAGGTTGGCATCGACCGCCACACCAGGAGCCCCACAGCTGGGAACAAAGACTGGGCAAGTATCGCCATACCAGAGATCCAACAGCGCTTCGCTGCCTATGGAGTTAAAGCCACCACTGCGGAAACCCACACCCCAGCTAGCATAGACATTGAGATCTTCAGCAGCATTCCAGCTCCAGGTCACCTTTGGTTGGAATTGGCTAAAGGTCGCGCTTCGATTCGGAATACCATTTGGATTACCCGCAAATGCAGGATTGATTGAACCGGAGGAATTGATATTTAGTCCTGATCCAGCTTCATTTGGCACCTGATTTCTGACATCGCGCTCTTCACGGTCATAACGTCCAGCAACTGCTATTTCCATGTCTTCACTAATATCAAACTCAAGCTGACCAAAGATGGCCATAACTGAGGTGTCAAACTGATCACTGAACATTAGATCGGTTGGATTGGGTCCCGTTGGCGCCACATAACCCTGTCGTAAAAAGCCATTGCCTGTATCAGCTCCATAGGCAACCACAACTTCACGCTCAATCTCAGCGGCATAGACACCGGCGATCCAACTAATATCTGAATCATCATCTGACGTCAGACGAATTTCCAAGCTGGTATCCGACTGGTTGCGCTCCTGATACTGATAACCATCGCAGGCTGTAGGTGTATAGGGACCATAAATACCGGTGAAGTCTGGCGCTGCGCCTGCAGCCCCTGGGAATACACCAAAGGGACCAAAGAAACCGCCAAATAGGTCATCGCGGCCTGCACCACCCATTGATGTCGGCAAGTTATTTAGAGTTGCGCGATCTGACTGACAGGCATCGGTTAATTCGTAACCATAGAAAGTTGCACTAGTACCATCAGACAGCAAATACTCTTCTAGGTCACTGTAGCTAAGAACTGCGGTGACATCGACACCATCTCGATCCCAGTCTGCTTTCACCGAAAACTCAGTCGTTTCCTGCTCATTTTCACCGGGCACATTGTTCGAAAAGATGAACTCGTGTTCGTTAACATCTTTAAAGAACGATGGGCCGAAACCTGCCGCAAATGCAGGAATAGCAAACACCGCATTAAAGTTAATCGCACCGCCGCTGACCTCACTCATACCGCCGCGGAAATCCAGCGAAAGTTCTTCATTAACATCCCAGATCACCCGTCCGCGAACGGTAGTGTCTTCAAGGAAATCCACTGAACTAGCGCCCGTCAGCGCATTGCTGTAATGACCATCGGTTTCACGCTGACTCACACTAATACGACCCAGCACACCCTCCGCTAAACCGCCACTTAGAGTTAAGCTAGCGTTCTTAGAACCATTATTACCGGTACCCACTTTAACCTTGCCTTCAAACTCTTCGTCGGGACGGTTAGTGGTGACGATAATTGCACCGGCCACGGCGTTACGACCATAGAGTGCGCCCTGAGGGCCTTTTAGTACTTCGATCTGGCTAACGTCCATCAGCTCTTCGTTAAAGCCGTTAGGATTAGTGACCAATACACCATCGACCACATAGGCAAAGGTGGATTCTGCATCACGGGTTGAAACAATACCGCGAATACTGACCTGAGTATCACCCACGTTAGCGGAGTCAACCATGGTGACATTGGGCATCAGGCTAATAAAGTCAGCGGGTCGCTGAATGCCGGCACTCTTAATCTGTGCTTCGGTAAATGCTGTTACCGCAATGGGAACTTCTTGCAGATTCTCAGCACGTTTTCGCGCTGATACAACAATTTCTTCAATCGTAATTTCTGCCACCGAGGTGGTTGCTACGCTGGCCAATATCGCCATTGCCATAACATTTCTACTGTTAATTGCTTTCATAATATTTCCCCTCTTCCACTTGTTGGTTTTATTTATATAGATTTACAGTTTCTTTTATTGTTTTTGTACTGCCTTTAAACTAATTTATTTTGCACCCACAAACGTCGGCTTAACCGGCGCTGGCAAATGAGTTTCCGCTTCACAGCGACTGCGAATATCTTCTAGATCGCCACCAAAATTGAATAGCGCACTGTTATCGCCACGGGCTGCAATCAACTCAGCACGCAGGGTTTCTGTCGCAGCCTGATCGACGCTGGCATCTGCCGCCAGCACCACGCCATAACGCTTGGCGCCTTCGATTGAGACCAATCGTCGTGCCACATCCTGGCGCACCAACTCAGGATCGCGGGCAAAGGGATCGCCCCAGCCACCGCCGCCCCAGGTATTGAAATAGAGCACATCTCCCGTTTTCACCTTGATGCCTTCCACCTTGGCCGGCAGCGCCTCTTCAGAGCCATCCACACGAACTAACTTTTTGGTGGAACGAAGTCCGGTTTCACCCCCAAGTACACCCCAGGGATAGGTCAGCCAGCGGTCGTCATGAATACCAATATCCCCGTCACAGAGGAAGCGGTAGGCAACACTTAGGCCGTTGCCGCCGCGGTGCAGACCTGCACCCCCAGAATCGGTAATGGTTTCATAGCGCTCGATACGCAGCGGGAAATAAGACTCGATAAATTCGTTTGGCACATTGGTAAAGCCAGGCCAGAGACTGTGTCCATCTGGCCCATCACCCACTGGGCGACCGGGAACACCGCCGAAACCAATCTGGAACAGCTGGAACCACTCATTGCCCTTGCCTTCACGACTGTCGTATCCGGAGAAGAACAGGTGAGGCGAATCAGAGAAGCCTGCCGCATTGAGCATCATCTCTGGTGCGCCCATACCCAGTAGAGCACCGAGTACATCGAAGATACGACCCAACGCGTGGGTTCTACCGGACAGTGCTGCAGGATAGTTAGGCTTTAACAACGTACCCTGAGGAATGCGCACATCCACCAGATCATAGAAACCATCGTTAAACACGATCTGTGGATCGACCACATTAATCGTGAAAGAGCCAAAGAACATTTTGAACATGTCTTCGTTAAGGAAGAAGTTCACCGAACTCTGGGCCTGAGGGTCTGTTCCGGCAAAATCAAAGATCGCCTTCTCGCCCTCGCGCCACATGGTGCACTTAATTTTATAGGGACCCATGCCCATGCCGTCATCGCAGATATAGTCTTCGAACTCGCGAGGCTCTTCGGGAATAAACATGCCGATAATATGTTTCATTGCTTCGTAGTTGCGCTGCAACATAATATCCATAGTAGAGAACAGCACGTCGTCACCAAAGCGTACCGCCAGTTCAACGCAGCGTTTGGCAGCGGTATTACAGGCTGCAACCAATGCGTTGAGATCGAAACGGTTCCACTGTGGGGTACGCACATTGTGCAAAATCAGTTCCAGCAGATCGCTCTGCAACACACCTTTCTTGTACAGCTTAGTAGGTGGAATACGAATACCTTCTTGGAAGATCGTCGTTGCCTGAATGGGAATCGATCCCGGCACCATACCGCCGTTATCCGACATATGGCCAAACATTGCCGACCAGGCTATATGGCGGCCATCTTTAAAGATTGGCACCAACACCACCCAATCGGGTAAGTGAGAGACGGCGGCATTACACATGTAGGGATCGT
>CAJJAS010000020.1 GCA_905182245.1 gamma proteobacterium HTCC2207
ATCCAAGCAAAAATGGGTTCTATATAAATACTGATGGGAATAACAAACAGCAGGGCGGGCAGCAGAATATAAAACCCCTGCCACACAGCGCCGCCAATTCGAGGATGCTCCCGGGCACCATAATGCTGAGCCACAAACACGGCAACATAGCTGGCGACACCCAGAAAAAAGGCGGTTAGAGTCATGCTTACTAAGGCGGCGGGCACAGTGGCAGCCAAGGCATTTGAGTCAAACCAAGATAAAAACATTCGGTCAATAAAGCTCTGTAAGCTTCCCGAACCTGTCGTGATAATTAGCGGAATCGCTAACACCAAGACTTCTTTGTAGCCGTCTGGGCTGTACCAGCGGCGCTTTAGTGCAAGTAACATATTTTTCCATAATATAGGACAGCCCCCACATTTCAATGGAAGGCCAGGGAGAGTAATTTAGCAACGAAAAACTTGGCACAGAGTTTTGGACATTGTGCGGTTGAAATATAAAGGAAACTACGTCAGGTGATATTCTTAGAAATGATCGAGACTGACTTTCGTTGCAGACAGACTATAAGACTCCGTTGGAGGGAAAAACCCTACCTAAAAAGTCGCTCTTTTAACTATTTATTTAGTCAATTGTTTAGCCGGTTTTTTTAGGAAAAATAACAAAGGCCCCATGACCTGAACAGGTCATGGGGTTTGAGTGCGGTTTAAACTTCTTTAATAACCCCTGCCTCAGGGTCATTGAATATATCCTTATCAAGGAAATTTTCGCTGTTAGCCACCACAGTGGTGACCATAGCATCGCCGGTCACATTGGTTGCTGTGCGGGTCATATCCAGCAGACGATCAACACCGATAATAAGGCCGATGCCTTCTACCGGAAGCCCTACCTGATTAAGCACCATGACCAACATAACAAGGCCAACACCTGGGACCGCAGCGGTACCAATCGAAGCCAATGTCGCAGTCAGTACCACGGTTAAATAACCATCGAGGCCAAGACCAATATTATAGGCTTGGGCAATAAACACCGTAGCCACACCCTGCATGATGGCGGTGCCATCCATATTGATGGTCGCACCTAGGGGCACAGTAAATGAGGCCACACTATTGTCCACACCAAGGCGTTTCTCAACAGTTCGCAACGTCACTGGCATAGTGGCACCACTGGAAGCAGTACTAAAGGCTAACGCCAATGCTGAACGCATTTTGCTTAAAAAAGTTCTTACACTTAGGCCAGTGAAAAATTTAAAAATTAACGAGTAAACACCAAGGCTGTGCAATAACAGTACAAACAGCACGGTGAAAAAATATTTGGCTAGATTCAGAATCATGCCAATACCAACATCGGAAAACAGTTTGGCGAGCAGGCAGAATATGCCATAGGGGGCCAACTTCATCAGCATCATGACAATTTTCATAATGACTTCATTTAGGTCATTAAAAAATACACTGATGCGCTGGCCTTTTTCGCCACTTTTGGAAATACCCAGGCCCATCAATAAAGAGAACACAATCACCTGCAGTATGCTGCCATTGGCCATTGATTGAACGGGGTTGCTGGGGAAAATATTAATAATAGTGGTCTTGAGAGGTGGCGCTTCTTTAGCGACAAACTCGGTGGCCATGGCCAGATCAATACCCACACCAGGCTGAACTATCACAGCCACCATAATGGCCAGTGCAATCGCAATGGCGGTGGTGGTCATATACAGCGCAATGGTTTTAGTCGCGACGGCACCCATGCGGGAGTTATTGCCCAGGGATGAGACACCACAGATAAGCGAGACAAACACCAGAGGTACTACAAGAAGTTTTAACGACCGAACAAAGATTTGCCCGATTGTGTCAAACAGTCCGTCGACCAGATACATGTCCAGCCCACTTTGCATCGCTACCGACAGAATTTCGCCAGTAGATATAAAATTAAGAAGGGCCCCCGTGAGGAGGCCCATTAGCATTGCTACAACTATTCGCTGAGTTAGACTCATAATTTAATCCTATTACCCTGTATCTAGATTGTTATAAGCCTACTCAGCTAGTGTGACTAGAAGCTGTAGTTAGCTCTTAAGTACCAAGAACCACCTTCGTAGTTGGCTGCCGTACGACGTGGGTATTGAAGACCATTACCCGTGCGGTTGGCGTTAGGTGCCGTAATCTCATCAACATACTCATCAAAGATATTGGAACCACCAGCTGTAATTCTAAGGCTGTCGTTCACATCATAACCCAGTTCGATATCCATATAGATAATGCTATCGATTTGCGCTGAAGGAGATGAAGCTGCACCAATAGTACCGCGCTCATCATAGTGCTCGCCATAGAAGTTCAGACGCGCCATCAGGCTTAGGTCATCAGTGATTTGAGTCATAGTATTGATTACCCAACGATCTTCTGGATAGTTGTTCTCAATATCTTCGATCAATGAAGCACTTACTGGCGCTATGCCATTAATTAGCTTCTGACCAGTCACTTCGATGGTGTTGTGGTTAAAGGCTAGGCTAGCACTTGTTTCCATACCCGACATTAACTCAAACGAAGTAGACAGAACCAAATCAAAACCCTGATGTTCGATATCCATAGCATTGGTATAGAACGAGATTGAACCGCCGCTACCGTTGTCGATATCACCAGTACGGTAAATACGGTCATCTACTGCAACCTGATACATATCAAAAGTTAGAGTCGCGTTATCACCAATCTGAGACGTAAAACCAACGCTCATATTAAATGACTCTTCTTCTTTCAATGCAGCACCACCTACAGCAACTGCTGCGGCGCTTGTCGATGGAACCAGCCCCTCTTCAATCTGAGCACCAGTGGTACCGTCAAAAGTAGTGATAATAGTACTTACATTTGCCTGACCAGGTGTTGGCGCATGGAAGCCCGTAGACATAGAGCCACGCAGTGTGAATGAATCATTCACTGTGTAACGACCTGCAACCTTACCGTTTACTGTGCTGCCAAAATCAGAGAAGTCTTCATAACGCAGTGCGTACTGCACTAACAAATCATCGCTGATATCGTGCTCTAAGTCGGCGTACAGGGCAATGTTGTCACGTGAAAACTCACCGGCATCATTAGGAGTGACACTCGTCATACCACTAACATTGTTCTCGTAAGCATTTTGCTCACCAGCGATAGTAGTAAAGACCTCATCACGCCATTCTGCACCAAACGCCAGATTTACATTAGTACTTAAGGCTTTGCTGAAGTCAGCATTGATGTTGGTCTCTTCCTGCTTGTAGCCACCCATATTAAAGTCACGCTGGAAGCTGCCATCTGCGTTAACACCCAAGGATGTTGCAGTGGTGTTATTCAGGAAGTAGCTCAGTTCGTTAGAACCAGTACCGACACTTACATCATAGGAAACGCCGTTAGACATCTCGCCTTTCAGGCCAGCAACCAATGACATATCTTTTTGAGCACCGTCTAGGTACGGCGTGTAACCAGCGCGCAGGCTAGTAACGCCCAAACCGCAGAGCGCAGTAATTGAGCTGTGTGCTGTGGAACAATCTGTGTCATAGCCAGCACGATAGAAGAAACGGTAACGACCGTCAGTTTCGGCATAACCACCATGGACATAGGCTTCTTTGCCATCACCCAAATCAAAACCAGAGTTGAAAAACAGGCGATCGCCGCTCGTTTCTGGACGACCCCAAGTCTGAGCGAAAGGCGCATCGTCAAACGGAGTATCGGCGCCTACATTAGGCACGCCTGCATCGATCAGAGCCTGGCCAGCTGACTGCTGAATACCACGCGAAAGCGCATCGTTATCAATGCTTTCAAAACTTACGTTTAAGAAGCCATCAGCACCCAGAGCAAAACCGCCATTGGCAGCAACACGAGTGGACTGCTCGCCTTCAAAGAACTCACCATACTGCACTTGAATCTGGCCGCCTTCCGAAGCATCTTTCAGTTGCAGGTTCATTACACCAGCGATGGCGTCAGAGCCATACTGTGCAGCAGCACCATCGCGCAACACTTCAATGTTCTTCAGGGCGATACCTGGAATCATAGCGATATCAACACCATGAGCACCATTACCAGCAGCAGGTGCAAAGAACTGTACCAGTGCTGAACGGTGGCGACGCTTGCCGTTAACCAGGATTAACGCCTGATCCGGAGCCATACCACGTAGTGAAGTAGGACGAATAAATGCACTACCATCACCTGTTGCAGGTGTTGCTGTGTACGAAGGTACCAGCGACTTTAATGTGTCAGTAATATCTGCTTGGTTACCAAACGCATTTAGTTCCGCTTCAGAAAACACATCAACAGGTACTGTTGAATCAACGGCTGAACGCGCTTTGTTGCTTCGGCTACCCATTACGACAACTTCTTCTAATGTTGCAGACTCCCCACCCTGAGCAAATACTGGCTGAGCAGATGCGATAACACCTGATATTGCCACTGCTAATATTGAGACTTTCTTTAAATAAGTCATGTTTCTCTCCTAATAGTTTATTTTTTGTTACTAACTGTTTTAAACACCGCTAACAACGCGGTTTTTCTTATATTCGGTGAATAAAGACCCTTCACCTCCCCCCCTAACATCTTTACTGCTTTGCTAATTTGCTAACTTACTGCATTCCTAAAAGCGACCTTGCTTCAGAACAGGACGCAACGTGCCGTCCCATGCTTGCAACACCGCTGGCAACCTGGGTAATTAACGCGCCGTTATTTGGGGCGATATCACCGTTTAATAGCTGCATATTATTTTCAAACCCCACTCGCGCATGGCCACCTAAGCCTGCCGCGACGAGCATGCAACTCGCCTCTGTTGCGCCAAAGGCACAGACAGACCAAATCACGTCACTGTCTGCTGCTGCGAGCATTGGCAATAGTTCCACTGCCGAAGAGGCCCCGCCTTCGCTATAGCGCCCCAACACATAAAGTGCCGACACAGTATCTCCGGGAATAACGCCACTTCTG
>CAJJAS010000021.1 GCA_905182245.1 gamma proteobacterium HTCC2207
CTAATGGACTGGCTATTTGACGACTGCATCAAGAAGCGACCTCATCGAACGTACCCAGTAATTAATTTGTTTGCCATCGGGTGTCTCACTTAATTGTTCTGCTGCTTGCTGTGCCTGTTCTTTGGTGCTGTATTGACCCAGTATCACCACGGAGAAGCGCTGGCCATTGGTCAGTATATCAACAGTTTTTAATGGGCCATCAATCTGAATAGAATCCGCCACGGACTCTGCTATCTGTCTGCTGGTATAGGCACCAAGCTGTATGGTGAAGCCACTGTTTTGCAGAGCAGGCTGGGGGGAGGAGTCAGAGTCTGGCTCTGATACAACCGCTGGAGCGGGCTCTTCTGTTACTGGCTCTTCTGTTACGGGCTTCTCTACCAAAGACTCCTCTATTACAGACTCTTTGTCTTCAACAGGTACTGCCGGGCTGCTTACTAGCACCCCATCTTTCATGGTCTTTTTTTCGCAGCGCCAATGGTCTCGAGAACTCACGTCGCCCTCACAGTGCCAACCAATATATTCTCCATCAGGGCCCACGTCGGCGGGCACAAAATTAGAGGTGCAGCCGGTAAGTCCGGCGAGCAATAAGGGCGTTAACCATAGGAGTTTAAACACTGAGGCACCTGATTATTTTTATAGTGAAATGGGCTTCGGATCAGGGGTCTATTAAATCCCCATTTTGGCTAACATGTCCAGCACTTGCCGCACTGCAAAGGCAACTTTTGGATGATCAATTTCGTAGTCGGCGCCTTTTTTCTCGAGGGTCTGCTTAAAGCCCGGTTCTATCTCGTCACCTGAGTTAGACAGATTAACGATATCAGTCATCAGGTTAGTCCATAAATCCCGCTCTGCCGGGGTAACCTGGGAGGCTTTTTGCAGCTCTTTTCGCAGCGCTTCTAGTTTAATTTTTAGCTCATCATTATTGATCATGGGTCTCTCCGTTCAAAGTGAATAACTATTTAGAGTATAGACACAGAGCAAACAGTCCCGTGCAACAGATTAGTGCATGAAAATATTAAGCGGCATAACAATTGCATTAAACAGTGCATAAGTAGGCAATTAGAGCCTGCAGGTAAGTTTTTTGATCAGCCATGGTGCATTTTTAACGGGCTGATTACTTGTTATGCACTATCTTGGTGCTTTTTATAGGGGAACATCATGCTGTTTAGTACTCGTCTCGTGGCTCAAGGAATTCTTGTGCTTCTAATTTCTACATTATCTACGCAGGTTTTTGCCGACGAACTAAACGCCGCAAACACTTCATGGATTATGACTTCAACCGCACTTGTACTCTTTATGACCATTCCAGGTCTGGCGTTGTTTTATGGTGGTCTAGTACGCTCTAAGAATGTTCTCTCGGTATTAATGCAGTGTTTTGCCGTGACCTGTGTGGCCTCTATTATTTGGTTTGCTGTCGGTTACAGTCTGGCATTTGGCGATGGTGGCAGCATGAACGCCTGGATCGGCAATCTGGACAATGTGTTTCTCGCCAAACTGGGTGAAGACTCTATGGCTGGGGATATTCCCGAGTCTGTATTTGCTATGTTCCAGATGACCTTCGCCATTATTACCCCCGCATTGATTGTGGGTGCCTTTGCTGAGCGTATGCGCTTCAGTGCCATGCTGCTGTTTAGTGCACTCTGGTTAATCGCTGTTTATGTCCCTATTACCCACTGGGTTTGGGGCGGCGGTTGGCTCGGCGAAATGGGCTTACTCGATTTTGCTGGTGGTACTGTTGTACATATTACCGCTGGTGTTGGCGCACTGGTCGCTGCACTGGTACTGGGTAACCGTAAAGGCTTCCCACAGCAGGCTATGCCTCCACACAACCTGACCATGACAGTAACCGGTGCCGGTATGCTCTGGGTTGGCTGGTTTGGCTTTAACGGTGGCTCTGCTCTAGCGGCCAATGGCGACGCAGGTATGGCGATGCTGGTTACACATATTTCTGCCGCTGCCGGCGCGTTGGCATGGATGACCATGGAATGGATTAAGTTCGGCAAGCCTTCGGTTCTGGGTATTGTTACTGGCATGGTGGCTGGCCTGGGTACTATTACCCCCGCCTCTGGCTTTGTTGGCCCAGGTGGCGCACTGGTTATTGGTTTTAGTGCCGGTATTGTTTGTTACTACGCCACTCAGGCGATCAAGCAGCGCTGGAAGATCGATGATTCCCTCGATGTTTTCCCAGTTCACGGTGTGGGCGGCATGTTAGGCACGCTTTATGCGGGTATCTTCGCCTCTGATGCTCTGGGTGTATTCAGTGGTCAGGGATACAACGAAGGAATGAATATGATAAGCCAAGTTCAAGTTCAACTTGTGGGTATTGCCGCTACGTTCGTCTATACAGGTATAGTGACATTTATACTGTTGAAACTTATCGATAAGGTGTTAGTATTGCGCATCGATGAAGAAAGCGAAACAAGTGGTCTCGATCTCGTAGAGCATAATGAGAGGGGGTATGACCTATAATAAGAAGACAAGGGGAATAATTATAATCGTCCGAACGCTACTGTTGTAACTAGATGTAACAGAGTGAAAAAAAGGGACACTTAAAGCCGCTAACACTGTTAGCGGCTTTTTTATGTCTGGGGTTTTTGTTACGGGAGGAGTGG
>CAJJAS010000022.1 GCA_905182245.1 gamma proteobacterium HTCC2207
GCCAATTCAGAACCGCCGTTGAAACCAAACCAACCCATCCACAGGATGAACATACCGATTGCAGCCAGTGGCATGTTGGCGCCAGGAATAGCATTTACTTTGCCATCTGCACTGTACTTGCCTTTACGTGGCCCAAGGAACAGAACACCAGACAGAGCAGCAGTAGCACCACAGAGATGCACAATACCGGAACCCGCATAATCAGAGTAACCAACAGTCTCGCCTAAGAAACCACCACCCCAAGACCACAGGGCCTGCATTGGGTAGATAAAGCCAGTCAACACAACAGCGAATGCCAGGAAGGCCCAAAGCTTCATGCGCTCAGCAACCGCACCAGAAACAATAGACATAGCAGTAGCAACAAACACTACCTGGAAGAAGAAGTCAGACGCGCCAGAATAGTAAGTATCGCCGCTGCTAGCCAAAACTTCAGC
This sequence comes from gamma proteobacterium HTCC2207, assembly GCA_905182245.1. Classification (GTDB taxonomy): domain Bacteria; phylum Pseudomonadota; class Gammaproteobacteria; order Pseudomonadales; family Porticoccaceae; genus HTCC2207. The sequence continues at coordinate 435 of CAJJAS010000022.1, forward strand.
TGTAGTTGCGTTAGCAATAGAGTTACCGAACCACGCATCAGGAATCAACAGATCAGCAGTACCGCCGTACATAATGGAGTAGCCCATTACCATGTACATGCAGCAAGCAATGGCATACAGCGCCACGTTTTTAGTGAGGATTTCGGTGGTGTTTTTAGAACGCACCAAACCGGCTTCAAGCATTGTAAAGCCTGCCGCCATCCACATAACCAACACACCAGACATCAAAAAGTAAAAGGTATCGAGTGCGTATTTAATTTCAATAATATCGTTCATTAGGTTCTCCTGATTTAAACGGCTTCGACGCCGGTTTCACCGGTGCGAATACGAATAACCTCTTCGAGGGTGGATATAAAGATCTTGCCGTCACCGATTTTTCCGGTTTGAGCTGCCTTAGTAATCGCTTCAACAGCGCTATCAACCATTTCGTCGGCCAGAGCGATTTCGAGCTTCACTTTAGGTAAAAAATCTACGACGTATTCAGCGCCACGATAAAGTTCGGTGTGGCCTTTCTGACGGCCAAAACCTTTAACTTCTGTGACCGTAACGCCTGCTACGCCCAGATCGCCGAGTGCTTCACGCACCTCGTCGAGCTTGAACGGTTTTACAATTGCAGTTACAAGTTTCATGTTTAATCTCCAAAGGGTGGCCGAAGCCACCCAGATTTATTTGCAAGATAGGGTTTAAAGTTCTTTTTAGAAAAGTTTAAAGAGGAGCTTAAAGAGACTTAGAAATAGTCAGAACAAACTCGTTGTCGGCGTAGTACTCAGTGCCAGACTCTGAGGTTGAGATCCAGCTCAGATCAAATCCAAGGCCAACAGCTTCTGTGCTTAGTGACAGAGAGTAATCTTCATAGTCGCCAGCATCTGCACGAGTTGCGCCATAATGGAAACCTAGGCTAAATTCTTCGTTCAACGCCATGCCATAGTCTGCATAGAAGTAGTCGTAGTCACCTGAACTGCCGTACCAGTCGCTTGAAGTAGCAAAACCAACCGTACCGTCGCCCATTGAAACGCTGCCGTAAAACTCTTCGAAGTCGTACTGAGTGTCATTCGGGTAGCCATAGAAAATGTAACCAACGTCGTAGCTCACAGTGTCAGAAAAAGAACCGCCATAACCTGCGTAATAATCTAACTCTAATCCACCAGTAGAAGTGAAGTCATCAACCGATGAACCCCAGGTGCCTACGTAAAGGCCATTTTCAAAGCCAACATCGAAACCACCAGAAAGCGCCTCGCCTAATGACTGATCAAAACCACGGAAAAAGTAATCTGAACCAATTGCTACGTTTCCAGAAACCTCAGCAGCCATAGCAGTGGCGCCTGACATCATAGTTGCAGCAAAAATTGCAGTTTTTAATACTTTCATTTGAATATCTCCCAAGATATATAAAGTTAAATTACAAAGTTTTAAATTAAAATTCGGTACACACCAAGGACATTGCATATTGCGTGCCAACTTTGAATACCAGTGTATTTGGGGGTTTATGGCCATTTATTCGGGGTGTTTGATCTATTTTGGTGCGACTTACCGAAGCTCAGTAAATAACTGCGCACCAAATTGGAACTGTTAGCCCTTAACATTGATACAGGGCGCACCAAATTGAGATAGGTCGCGATCAATGGTCCAATGTTTGCTAAAATAAGAGCATTAATGGAGCCCCAAACATGAATTCAGACGACCTATACGACCAGTTTTTCCAACAGCTTAACCAGACATTGTCTGGCGCCCAGGCAATAAGTGGTGAATTACAGCAGCATTTGCGCTCAGCAATGATGAGTACTTTTAGCAAGCTAGAGCTGGTATCCCAGGAAGAATTTGATACCCAGCGCGCCGTACTTATGCGCTCGCGAGAAAAAATAGACGCACTCGAAAAGCAACTCGCCGAACTCGAAGCTGCCTTTAAAGAGCAAGCCGCAAAATAACTCATCGCGACAACGCCAGATGTCTGCACGAGCAATGAGTATTTCGTGACAAGGGAGTAATCGCACAACACAGGGACTGTGTAATGTCACTTGCCGTGGTGCAAACCCGAGCCAAACAGGGCGTGCAAGCGCCCCTAGTATCCGTAGAAGTTCACCTCTCCAATGGCCTGCCCGCCTTCCATATGGTTGGCCTACCCGAAACCGCCGTCAAAGAAAGTAAAGACCGCGTACGCAGCGCCATTATCAATTCCCACTTTGAATTCCCCGCCCGCCGTATTACCGTCAACCTAGCACCCGCCGAACTGCCCAAAGAAGGCAGCCGTTTTGATCTGGCGATAGCCATTGGTATTCTCGCCGCATCCGGCCAGGTGCCCATGGAAGGTCTGTCGGACTATGAGTTTATTGGCGAACTCGCCCTCTCAGGAGAATTGCGCCCAGTAGAGGCCATACTACCCTCAGCCCTTGGCTGTGCAGCCCGAAGCAAGCAGCTTATTATTGGTGAAAGTAACGCCGCCGAGGCAGCCCTAGTAGAGAACCTCTCGATTCTACCGGCCACACATTTATTACAAGTCTCAGCCCATCTGCATCAGGCAGAACAGTTAGCCGAATGGCAGAAAACCCCAGCCCCAAGGCCCCAGCCCAGCGCGCAACTCAACGAAGTAATTGGCCAGCAACATGCCAAACGCGCCCTAGAACTCGCTGCCAGTGGTGGCCATCATTTACTGTTTTATGGCCCACCCGGCACCGGTAAAACCATGCTCGCCAGCCGGCTACCAGGAATATTGCCACCCTTGACCAACGCCGAAGCCCTGCAAGTGGCAGCCATTCATTCAGTGGCAGGTAAAGGCCTGCGCAAAACAATCTATAGACGCCCTTTCCAGTCACCCCACCACACAGCCTCAGCGGCGGCCCTAGTCGGTG
>CAJJAS010000023.1 GCA_905182245.1 gamma proteobacterium HTCC2207
AATCGCGCATCTGATTAATCGAGTTAGTGCGGGGAAGCCTATTGAGGCAGTTTATGTGGCCACGGATTCTGCGCCAGTGACTCAACATGATTTACGGATCTGGATGGCGGGGGAGATGAGGGTGACATTGACCGATGAAATTGTTGTGCAGAATGCGGTTCGGCGCTGTAGCAATAAGCGCCTATTGGATAGTGGTTATGAGTTTATTTTCCCCAGCTATAAAGAAGGTTATCTCTCTTTGATAGCTGAGGATTAAACGGCGGTTTTAGATAGCGGCTTTCGACAGACGCTTTCGACAGAGGCTCTAGATTACCAAGATTCCATCCATCTCAACCATTGAGCCCTTGGGTAATTCGCTGACGCCAATTGCGGCTCGGGCGGGGTAGGGCTGTGAAAAATTCTCGCTCATAATCTCATTTACAACCGGAAAATGACTTAGGTCGGTGAGAAAAATATTTAGCTTAACGATGCTGCTTAGGTCTCCACCTGAGGCTTCACAGACGGCGAGCAAGTTTTTAAATACCTGCTGAATTTGATCGCGAATATCACCCTCGACCAGATTCATGGTCAATGGGTCTAGGGGAATCTGACCCGACAAATAAACAGTGTTGTTTACCTTTACGGCCTGGCTATAAGTGCCGATGGCGGCTGGGGCATTGTCGGTATGAATAATGGCTCTGTTGGGCATAATGGTTTCCTTACTTATTTGTTTCTGACGCGATAAATACGGCGCACGGGTTTAAGGCTGCGCGCGCGACGAAGTATATCGGCGAGGTGGATTCGGTCGCGAACGGTCAGTACTACATCGACGATACTGGTAAAGGCATCTTTTTCGTTCACGCTAATATGTTCAATGGTGGCATCTTGCTCGGTCATGCGTGAGGCCAGTGCGGCAATAAAGCCTCGCTCTGGGGTCACTTCTACTTTTATTTCCACGGGGAATTCGCCGCGTACGACTGTTGACCAGGTCAATGGCATGCACTTCTCTGGATTGGAGCGAATTTCTTTGAGGTTGCGGCAGGATTCGAAATGAATCACTAGCCCTTTACCGGGAGTGATGTGGCCTAGAATCGGATCGCCGGGAATGGGGTGACAGCAGCGGGCATAGTGCAGCAACAGTCCGTCGGATGCTTCGATAACCACGGGTAATGTATTGTTCTTTTTACCGTCGGCGACAATGCGCTTACCTACTGGGACCAACAAATTTGCTACGGCAAAAGGCACTCGGTTTCCCAAGCCAATTTGCTGCAGGACATATTCAAAACTCGAGGCACCGGTTTCTTTTAATAGGCCTTTAATCTGTGATTTTTTGAGCTGATTATATTGGGTGCCCAAGTTTGACAGTGCCTGATCGAGCAGTCGCTTACCCAGGTCTACAGATTCATCGTGCTGTTGATTTTTGAGGTAGTGGCGAATGGCACTGCGGGCCTTGGCAGACACCACAAAGTTGAGCCAGTTGGGATTTGGTTGCGCGCCCTCGGCGGTAATAATCTCCACTTTTTGACCACTCTGCAGCTGCTCTGATAATGGCGTGAGCTGGCCATCGACACGGCAGGCGATACAGCTATTACCAATACCGGTATGCACGGAGTAGGCAAAATCAATGGCGGTGGCATTCGAGGGCAGTTCGATAATTTTGCCCGTGGGCGTAAACACATAAACCTCGTCGGGAAATAAATCGGCTTTTACATGCTCGAGGAATTCCAGAGAATCGCCGGCCTGCTTTTGCATTTCTAGCAAGCCTTGAATCCAGCGGTTCGCGCGACGTTGATTGACATCAACCTTCTGATTACCGGTCTTATATTCCCAATGGGCGGCGATGCCATAGTTGGCCATCATTTCCATTTCTTTGGTGCGGATCTGAACTTCGATAACCACACCGTGCATGCCCACTAAAAGTGTGTGCAGTGACTGGTAGCCGTTAGATTTAGGAATGGCGATATAGTCTTTAAATTCACCGGGCACGGGTTTGAAAAGATTATGAATGATACCGAGGGTCCGATAGCAATCGTCAGCGCTCTCTACCACCAGGCGAAAGGCGAATACATCCATGATGTCGCGAAAGGATCTTTTCTTGGTGCGCATCTTTTGGTAGATGCTCCACAGGTGCTTTTCGCGACCTTTAACCAGTGCGGGGAATGCTTCGCTTTCCAGGCGTATTTCAATGGCCTGCTGAATCTCGCTGAGAATTTCTTTACGATTTTTTCTCGCCGCTTTCATGGCTTCGCGCAAGCGTCGATGACGCAGGGGATACATGGCAGCAAAGCCAAGGTCTTCGAACTCAAGACGAATATCGTTGATACCCAAACGCTGTGCGATGGGGGCATAAATCTCTAAGGTTTCTCGAGCAATTCGTCGGCGCTTGGCTGGGGCTAATACACCCAGAGTGCGCATATTGTGTAGCCGGTCTGCGAGCTTGACCAATACCACGCGGATATCTCGGGACATGGCCAGGGTCATCTTTTGAAAGCTTTCGGCCTGCTGTTCGGCTTTGGATTCAAATTCGATTTCGGTCAGTTTACTGACGCCGTCAACAAGGTCGGCCACGGTGCGGCCAAAACGACGGCTAATTTGGCCTTTGGTGACGCCGGTATCTTCGATCACGTCATGGAGCAGCGCGGCCATAAGGCTTTCGTGATCCATGCGCATGTCGGCCAGAATGTTGGCGACAGCAAGGGGGTGCGTAATATAGGGATCACCACTTTGGCGCATCTGGCCGCGGTGACATTGTTCAGAGTATTTGTAGGCGCGCTCGACCCTAGCTACTTCTTTCGGGTCGAGGTAAGAGGAGAGTTTATCCGTTAATGCATGTGGCATTTTATCGCGGCCCTCCCCCGTTTCTGAGTGGAGCTTTAAACTGTTGGCTCTTGAGGCGTCGCTGTTCCTTCGGCAGTCGCTTCGGCAGTCTCTTCAACCGCATCAACAATTTCGTAGTCTTGAACGACTTCAGTGAGGATGTCGGCAGTAACTAAGCCCTGTGCAATTTCGCGCAGCGCGATAACAGTAGGCTTGTCGTTTTCTTCGTCAACCAATGCAGGACGACCTTCAACAGCCAGTTGACGTGCACGTTTGGAGCCAACCATGACTAATTCAAAACGGTTATCTACGTGATCCAAACAATCTTCTACAGTAATGCGAGCCATTTTTTATCCGCCAGTCTAAATAATTTGATCGAAAATTTGATCTATCAGTGCAGCGAAATGCTGCCAGTCCGCTAGTTTACCTAAAGACGGGGGTTACGACAATAAATCTAGTAGTAATTTTTCTACACCCTGAACCGGTTGTCGACAGCGTGTGGCGGTGATGATGGCTTGGAGTTCATTACTTGCCACAGCAAAGTTGTCATTGATTAGCAGATAGTCCGCTTCGACATAGTGACTCATTTCTTCGGTGGCGGCGGCGATACGGTTTGCAATCACGTCGGCGTCGTCTTGCCCGCGGCCATGAAGGCGTTCATGGAGGGCCTTTTTGGAAGGAGGTAGTATAAAAATACTTTTGCTTTCGGGGAATCTGCGTCGCACCTGCTCTGCGCCCTGCCAGTCAATTTCGAGAATGACATCGGTTCCTGAGGCCAATGTGCTTTTGACCCACTGCTCTGATGTACCATAAAAATTACCAAACACTTCGGCATGTTCGAGAAAGGCATTTTCGCCGGTCATGGTCAAAAATTCATCATGGCTGACAAAATGGTAGTCGGTGCCGTCTGTTTCGCCGGGCCTGCAAACTCTGGTGGTATGTGAGACCGACGCTTGAATATTTTCCATGCGGCCGAGTATCTCGTTCACCAGGCTGGTTTTACCTGCACCTGAGGGTGCTGAAATAATAAATAATGTGCCGTTGCCCATAATGCGATCTGATCCAGTGCTTAAAAATAGGGTTATTAAATGACAATGTTCCGTGAAGGGTCTAATTATTCCAGATTCTTGGCCCGCTGTAATATAAATTTCCCTTTCTATTGTTGATCGCTGCCCCTGGGGTCGAAAATACGGTTGAGGCGGTCAGCAAGACGCCTGCCGGCCATCAATAGTCGTCGCTCAATAATAGGTTTGTTGCGCTTTACATAGGCTGGGTCAATTAGGCTGGGGTCGCCGTTACTATCGGGGGCGAAATTATACACCTGACGACGCAGGGCTTTTGATTCCTGCGCCCAGTCTTGAAAGTCAGACAGTTGCCAGGCTGCCTTGGCGGTACCCGATCGGTCTAGCTTCTCGCTATATTG
>CAJJAS010000024.1 GCA_905182245.1 gamma proteobacterium HTCC2207
ACTCAATAGAGTTGTCACCCTGAGCGAAGCCGAAGGATCTTATCCCGGCTATTGCTAACTGTAATCCTGAGTCTTTGACTGTCACCCTGAGCGCAGCCGAAGGGTCTCTTTGAGATCTCTCACATTCGTTCGAGATGAAAACATATTAAAAAACCCCGCTTTTGCGGGGTTTTTTAATTGCTCTTTATGACTATACCTACCAATCATCTCAAAAGAGAAAGTACGTTCTACAACACATAACCCCAAATCCTCAGATATCCGTGTTTCTAATCATGTCTTACAAACAGAAACGCCACCGTCCACAAGCATCGCCGTACCCGTTGTAAAGCTAGAAGCATCAGATGCAAGATACACCACAGAACGGGCAATCTCTTCAGGCTCAGCTTGACGTTTCAGAGCATGCATATTACTAACGAATTCGATGACGCTCGGATCAGTCCCAAACTCCTCAGCCATGGGAGTTTGCGTAGCGCCAGGCAAAATAGCATTTACCCGGATACCTTGCGGGCCATATTCACTTGCAAGAGATTTCATCAGCCCAATTTGGCCAGCTTTACTCGCCGAATAAGCAGCCATACCAGGTATACCGACGCTGTGCCCCACAAAAGAGGACGTAAAAATTATCGAACCTCCCTGCTTCAGCATTGCTGGAATTTGATATTTAGCCGCCAAAAATGCACTGCTAAGATTAGTCTCAATAGTTGCTTGCCAATCTTCAATACTAAGTTCTGTAATACCACCTTTGCCAAGCGTGCCAGCATTATTAAATGCAATATCCAGCTTTCCAAAGGAAGCTATAGCCAAGTCTACCAAAGCCTTATTGTAACTTTCTTTAGTTACGTCACCAGCCAAGGCAACCGCTTCTCCCCCGGCTTCATTAATTTCACTAACGAGAGCATGCAGCTCTTTTTCTCTCCGTGCGCCAACAATTATCTTGGCCCCCTCCTGACAAAATATTTTTGCTGTCGCCCGCCCAATGCCCGAGCTTGCACCAGTGATAATGGCAACTTTTGATTCAAGTTGAGTCATGATTTTTCCTTTTTAATCAATGAGAAAGACCGTCTATATTATTTCGATCTAGACGTGGAGACGACCCATTTCTTGCTGTCATCTGCCTAAAATATTAAGAAAATCAGAATGGACGTAGTAATACCGCTAATTGTTTTAGGCTCAACTAATCTGTTAGATTCTCCTCACTTCAGCAGAAATTGCAGATATAAAAAAACCCCGCAAAAGCGAGGTTTTTATGTCGATAATTTTCTAACTATTACATATAAGCATTACTAGTATCAGTATGATCCGTCACATCCCTAACGCCCTTCAATTCAGGAATTTTTTCCATCAACGTTTTCTCAACGCCCTCTTTAAGCGTCAGCGATACCGCCGAACAACCTTGGCAGCCCCCGCCAAATTCCAACACCGCAATTCCTTCGGCCATCTCTGAAAGTGACACTACGCCACCGTGAGAAGCTAGGCCTGGATTGATATCGTTGTACAGCAGGTAGTTAACCTTATCTTCAATGGGGCTATCGTCGCTAATGTTCGGTAATCTTGAGTTGGGCGCTCTAATTGTAAGCTGGCCACCAAACTTGTCTTCCGCGAAATCTACCTTGGCTTCATCGAGGAAAGGAATACTGCGTTGCTCAAAATAGGCGTTAAACGCATCGTAGGGAACAACCAAATCTTCTTCGTTATGCTCACCGGGGCGGCTGTAGGCTATGCAGGTCTCGGCTTTGGGTGTGCCTGGGTCGCTGACGAACATACGCACGCCAATGCCTTCGCAATTTTGCTTCTCTAATAGGCCTGCAAGGTAGACTTGAGCTGATTCTGTAATGTTGACATTGAGCATGTTGGTTTCCTGAGCGCTAAACTTGAGTAAATAACTCGGGTATTCTACGACATTGATGGGTTTGGGCGAAAGCTTCTTTTGTTTTAAAGGTCGCTTTTTAGATATATCTTGTTATTATGCGCATCCATCGAAATATTTTGATACATCAAGCAAACCAAGGCTCCCAAGGAAATAGATAAGGATATGGCTAATAGCATTTTTGAAGCAACCAAAAAGCGAATTCTGGTTTTAGATGGCGCCATGGGCACGATGATTCAGCGCCATACCCTGGAAGAGGAACACTTTCGCGGTGAGCGTTTTGCTGACTGGCATACCGACCTCAAGGGTAACAATGACCTGCTTAGTCTGACGCAGCCGGATATTATCTGTGATATTCATCGTGCCTATCTAGATGCCGGTGCAGATATTATTGAGACCAATACCTTTAACTCCACCACGATTTCCCAGGCCGACTACGACATGCAAGCGATCTCTCGCGAGATTAATGTTGCCTCTGCCCAGCTGGCCCGAAAGGCTGTAGATGAATTCTCGACGCCTGAGCGCCCGTGCTTTGTTGCTGGTGTTCTGGGGCCCACTAGCAGAACGGCTTCTCTATCACCGGATGTGAATGATCCCGGTGCGCGCAACGTAACCTTTGATGAGCTGGTTGAAGCCTATGTGGAATCTACCCACGCCCTGATTGAGGGCGGCGTGGATGTAATTATGGTCGAGACTATTTTCGATACTCTGAATGCCAAGGCCGCGCTATTTGCTGTGCAGCTGGTGTTTGAAGAACTCGATCATGAGCTACCTATTATGATCAGTGGCACCATTACCGATGCCAGTGGCCGTACTTTATCCGGTCAGACGCCAGAAGCATTTTGGAACTCTGTTCGCCACAGCAAGCCGCTGAGTATTGGTTTGAACTGTGCTCTGGGCCCCAAAGAGCTACGCCCTCACCTTCTAGAAATTTCTACCAATGCCGACGCACTGGTTAGCGCTCACCCCAACGCGGGATTACCGAATGAGTTTGGCGGCTACGATCTGGATGCCGCCAATATGGCCGAGACTGTGGCTGAGTTTGCCAGCGCTGGCTTACTAAACATTGTTGGTGGTTGCTGTGGTACCACGCCAGAACATATTCGTGCGATTGCCGATGCCGTGGCCGATATCAAGCCACGTCTGGTTCCCACTATTGAGCCCGCCTTACGGCTCTCTGGTCTTGAGCCCTTTACTATCAATGCTGATTCGCTGTTTGTGAATGTTGGCGAGCGCTGCAATGTCACGGGTTCTGCCGTATTTAAGCGTCTGATTCTTGAAGAAAATTATGATGCAGCGTTAGAAGTTGCCCGCCAGCAGGTTATTAATGGCGCGCAAATTATCGATGTAAACATGGACGAAGGCATGCTCGAGTCGCTGCCCGCCATGGTTAAGTTTCTCAACTTAGTCGCTGGCGAGCCGGATATTTCTCGTGTGCCCATTATGGTCGACTCTTCGAAATGGGACGTTATTGAAGCTGGCCTGAAATGTATCCAGGGCAAGTCGGTGGTCAATTCCATCAGCCTTAAAGAAGGCGAAGCCGAATTTATCGAACGGGCTAAGCTGTGCAAAAAGCACGGCGCTGCCATTGTGGTGATGGCCTTTGATGAAGACGGTCAGGCCGATAACCTGGAGCGCCGCAAGCAGATCTGCCAGCGCAGTTACGACATGCTGGTAAATGATATTGGCTTCCCGGCTGAAGATATTATCTTTGACCCCAATTGCTTTGCCGTAGCCACCGGTATTGAAGAGCACAATCGCTATGGTCTGGATTTTATTGAGGCTTGCAGCTGGATTAAAAAGAACCTGCCACATGCGCTTATCAGCGGCGGAATTTCCAATGTGTCGTTTTCGTTCCGCGGTAATAATCCGGTGCGTGAAGCGATTCATTCGGTGTTTCTCTACCATGCCATTCGCGAAGGCCTGACCATGGGCATTGTTAATGCCGGTCAGTTGGCCCTGTATGACGATCTGCCAGAAGAGCTGCGCCAGGTAGTTGAAGATGTGGTGCTGTTCCGCAACTCTGAGGGTACCGATAACCTACTGGCTATTGCTGACAAGTATCGTGGTGATGGTTCTAAGCAGGCTTCTGTAGAAGACCTTAGCTGGCGCGATGGCAATGTTAATCGTCGTCTCGAGCACAGCCTTGTTAAAGGCATTACCGCCTATATCGAAGAAGACACTGAAGAGGCTCGCCAACAAGCCGATCGCCCCTTACATGTGATTGAAGGCGCGCTGATGGACGGTATGAATATCGTTGGCGACCTATTCGGTTCAGGCAAAATGTTTTTACCTCAGGTGGTTAAATCCGCCCGGGTGATGAAACAGGCAGTCGCCTATCTGCAGCCTTATATCGAAGATGAAAAAGATGCCGCCGCCAGCACTAATGGCAAGATCCTTATGGCCACCGTAAAGGGTGATGTTCATGATATCGGCAAGAATATTGTTGGCGTGGTTTTGCAGTGCAACAACTACGAGGTGATTGACCTCGGCGTGATGGTGTCTGCTGAAAAGATTCTCACCACTGCCCGTGAGCAGAACGTCGACATTATTGGTCTCTCTGGTCTTATTACCCCCTCTCTCGATGAGATGGTAACCCTGGCAAAAGAAATGCAGCGCCAGGACTTTACTGTGCCACTGATGATTGGTGGTGCTACTACGTCCAAGGCGCACACCGCGGTCAAAATTGCCCCGAGCTACGAGAACAATCAGACCATTTATGTTTCTGATGCCTCACGTGCTGTGGGTGTTGCCAGTAAGCTTATTAGCAAAGAGCATCGCAATGCCTTTATTGCCGACATCCGTCGCGACTATGACGCAGTAAGGCTGCGCACGGCCAACAGAACCCCAAGGGGAACTCTGTATGCCTATTCCGATGCCATTAAACAGAAGCCGCAACTTAACTGGCGCGACTATCAGCCAGAGATACCCAACACATTGGGTGTCACTGTGCTCGACGATTATCCACTAGAAACACTGGTGCCCTACATAGATTGGACGCCGTTTTTTATTACCTGGGATCTGATTGGCAAGTACCCCAAGATTTTCGATGATGAAGTAGTGGGTGAAGCGGCACAGAGTCTGTTTGCAGATGCCCAAGCCCTACTAAAAGATATTATCGATAATAAGCGCCTAACCGCGCGGGCAGTGTTTGGTCTGTTCCCGGCCAACACCGTTAAGCATGACGATATTGAAGTCTATACACAGGATGGCAGCGAAACCCTCGCCACCCTGCACCAGATTCGTCAGCAGATTCAAAAGCCCGGTGCCAGCGAAGAGCTCGCCTCATTGGCGGACTTTATTGCGCCTAAAGAAACAGGCTTAACCGACTACATAGGTGCCTTTGCCGTCACCACAGGCATTGGCGCAGATGAATTAGCGGCTGAGTATGAAGCCCAGCTGGACGACTACAATGCCATTATGGTCAAGGCTCTAGCTGACCGTTTAGCCGAAGCCTTTGCCGAGCACCTCCACCATCGCGTGCGCACTGAGCACTGGGGTTATGCCGCCGACGAAACCCTAGACAATGAATCCTTAATCAAAGAAAAATATCGCGGTATTCGTCCGGCACCTGGTTACCCAGCCTGCCCAGACCATACAGAGAAAGGCTCGCTGTTTAAGCTACTTAATGTCACCGAGAATATTGGTTTAGAACTCACCTCAAACTATGCCATGACGCCTGCAGCGGCAGTGAGTGGCTGGTACTTTGGTCACCCGGATGCGAAGTATTTTAATACCGGGAAAATTGCACCAGATCAGGTAGAATCTCTGGCCCAACGCAAAGGCTTATCGATACCCGATCTTGAGCGCTGGTTAACGCCAATTCTTAATGATTAAACAGGGCTCTTTAGAAGAAACTAAATAGAAGGAACCAGCTAGAAGTGACTGACGAGAACAAACAAAAAAGACCTGGTTTAGGTTCAGTAGTAAAAAGTGTTTTGGCGGCCGGTATTGGTGTTCAAAGCGACAAGAACCGAAAAGACGATTTTGAAAACGGTAACCCGCTGGTATTTATTATTGCTGGGTCTGTCGGTACTTTTTTGTTTATTGCCACCATCGCAACGATCGTGGGATTTGTATTAAGCAATAACGGCTAGCCCAGACAGTCATGCCGGCTTCACCTTTTTATTCGACCTCTCTCTGTCATATCGACTTCCCTCTGTCATTTCGACTGTAAGGAGAAATCTCTAGATCCCTCGTCGCTTCGCTCTGGAGGGATGACAATTTAAGAGGCTCTGGCGGGATGAAAAGTTAAAGGGTTGAGCTCGACTGATAATTTAAAATGTTCTGGCGGAGTAACAAGCTAAATACATTCACAGAGTAAAGAAAACCAGAATCGTGAAAATAAAAAAAGGGGCTGCATTTCTGCAGCCCCTTTTTTGTACTTCTTTTTAACACACTAAACTCTCAGAGTTTAGAAGCTGTACTTAGCTTGCAGTGCAACATTCATCGGACGGTTGACAAAAGCGTAGTAAGAGTTACCCGCACCGCCAGTCAAGGTTCCACCCAGTGGCGTGTTGCCACCAAAGTTGATCACTGTCTCATCAGTAAGGTTACGACCTAACAGAGCCACTTCCCAATTACCCTCAACATCACTGATAGCAACACGCGCACTCACCTGAGTGGTAGCGTCTTGCTTAGTCCGTGGATCGAGGTTTGAGGCATAGAGGTAGTCATCCATATAGACTAGGTCAACCGATGCGTTAAGCACCATACCTTCGCCTACATCACCCATCCAAGCGGCACCGATATTGCCCTGAAGTTCTGGTGTGTACTCTTTACGCTGACCGCCCACATCACAGAGTCCAGCAAAATCAGCTGAGTCGGACGTCTGACCAAAGTAGCACTGTGAGTTAGGGAACTTGTCATAGTTAAAGTCTAGGTACGCTGCAGAACCAGTCAGTGTGACGTTGTCTGAAATAGCCCAACGGCCATCAGCTTCCAGCCCCTGTACCGTCGCTTCACCAGCATTGGTGACGTTAAAGCCAAGAGTTCCGTCAAACTGAGAAACCTGCAGATCGCTGTACTCGGTCATATACAGAGCAATATTAAGTTCTGCAGCGCCATCGGCAAGAGACATCTTTGCACCCAGTTCAATACTGGTCGCCTCTTCGCGATCGAATTCCCAGCTACCGGTAATAGCGTTTCCACTAATCGGGTTGCCAGCATTAGTAACAGCTACATCTGGATGGCCATTAGAGCGCGCATCAAAACCGCCAGATTTAAAGCCTTTGGTCCAAGTCAGGTAAGTCATAGTGTCTTCGTTGGCATCCCACTCGACAGTCACTACTGGCGTAAATGAGCTGTCATCTAGCTTGCCAACAATTGTGTCGTAAGGCTCTATCGCAAAAATACCCCAAAGCGCTTTATAGGCGCCGGAAACGGCATCAGCAGTAACCGCTGGCTGGTATAAGCCACCAAAGGCTGGAACCGCTTTGTGCTGCTGAGTGCGGTCTGCATCTTTGGTTTCTTTAGTATAACGTCCACCAACAGTCACTCGCAGATCGTCGGTCAATGTATAGCTGCCCTGAGCAAATACAGCCCAAAGATCGCCTTCCTGATTAAAGCTACGGTCAGTAGAGGCACCAGGTGCAAAAGGTGCTAGCGCCGGAGCAAGACCAGCCAGTACATCACCAATTAATGTTGGCGCAGGTAGGCTAATCTGGTCTTTGTAGTTCAGCTCTGTCGACTGAAAGAAAACTCCACCGATATAGTCGAAGTCACCGCCGAGGTCTGAGGTAAAACGGAATTCCTGACTAAACTGCTCGTACTCTTCTTGACGTGCTGCGTCAAAAATAGCGGCACCAGAAAAGTCACAGTCACAGTTTTCATCGAATTCATATTCAACAAAACCCGTTACAGACGTTAGCGAGAAGCCTTCCATGTCCCAGTCGACAGTCAAGGTTACATCACTGACTTCGTTGTCGCTAAAGTGACCGTTGTTGTCGGCACTGTAGTTGAGCCCAGATTCAACCGGAGAGGCAACAGCGTCTGAAGTAGCCACGAAACTATTCAGCACGGAGATATGATCTGGCGTACCAATACTGTTATAGACTTCCATATTACGACCAACAGTATCGAAGGTTGAGCGCGATACTTTCAAATTGGCAGTAACATCGTCATTGACATCCCAACGCAGCGATGCACGAATAACCTGCTCTTCTTCGTTTTGCTCGTCCTGACCAGAGACAGTGTTAAACACATAGCCGTCCAGAGTGCGATCGAGAATGGCGATACGGCCACTAACGTTTTCGCTGAGTGGACCAGACAACGTTACACGTAGATCTTGCTCGCCGTGATCTGGCTCATACAATGCTGTTACCGAACCTTCGAAGTCGTCGGTAGGCTTGGCACTGATCTGGCTAACTGCGCCAGCAATGCTGTTCTTACCAAACAAAATACCCTGTGGACCACGAAGTATTTCTACACGCTCCATGTCAATCATCGGGATTCGAGCTAGCTGATCGCGACCGTAGAAAATACCGTCGTTGTAGATACCCACAGACTGTTCAAAGCCAGGATTGATACCAGAACTGATACCACGGATAGTAACAGTGGTCGAAATACCGGTTTCATTGATGCTGAAGTTAGGGACTAATTCAGACAGGCCCTGTAAATCGACAATACCTGCATTGGACATTTTTTCTGCGGTTACAGCAGCAACCGACACAGGAACATCCTGCAGTGATTCTGCGCGCTGTTGTGCAGTTACCACAATTTCTTCAAGCATAGCCGCATTGGACGCACCCGCTGCAACAGCAATAGCGCCCGCTAAGATAGTCTTAGTTAAAACGTTGTTCATTTTTTTTCCCTCATGGGTTTAGGTTTTTAAGATAATAATTATTATTAAATAAGGAGGTAGCCCGCCATGAAGCGAGCCACCTCAATTTCGACCTTCCAAACTAGATCGTTTGAAAGTCTGCCGCTAATATCTCTTCGGCATAATTTGAATCTGTAACCACGCTGGCCACATAGGCGAGATTGCGGGTTAATATTTGACTAGAAAAGAATGTTGCAGTTTTGATTTTCTGACCGTAATAAGGATTGTCTGAACCCTGATCAATATGTCTCTGTGCCGCTGCCGCTAATTTAACCAACAGCCAAAAAGACACACTGTTACCAAATAGCATCATGTAGTTGTAAGCCAGGGAAGGTGCTTTTTCGTTGTGGCTCAGAACGTAATCCAATGACTGCTGGCACTGGTCAGCGGTTGTCGACAGCGCCGTAGCCAAACCCTTGACGGCACCCGTCGAGGATGCAAGATCAGCGACCGTCTGACGCATATCTGCAATTAAACGTGACACAGCTTCACCGCCATCACGGAGACATTTGCGGCCGGTAAAGTCCAGAGCCTGAATGCCATTGGTGCCTTCGTAAATTGGCAGAATTCGTGCGTCGCGCATGTGCTGAGCAGCGCCGGTCTCTTCAATAAAGCCCATACCCCCGTGGACCTGAACACCCAATGAGGTTATCTCCATGGACACTTCGGTACACCAGCCTTTTACTAGCGGGGTCATGACTTCAACTAATTCTGCATCGGCTTTACGCTGGTCAGCATCTGGATGACGATGGCTGCGATCTTCTGCGGCAATGGTAAAGAACGACATGGCACGAGCGGCTTCGGTCATTGAACGCATCTGCATCAGCATGCGCTTTACATCGGGATGATTAATAATCGGCGCATTACCTTCGATGCCTTGGACCTTGCCCTGCACTCGATCTGAGGCATAGGCTACCGCTTGCTGATAGGCGCGTTCGCTCACACCAATACCCTGATGGCCTACACCTAAACGGGCATTGTTCATCATACTGAACATGCACATCAGACCCTTATTCTCGGGCCCTACCAAATAGCCCACTGCGCCGCCATTGTCACCAAAGGCCATGGTGCAGGTGGGGCTGCTGTGAATACCAAGCTTGTGCTCAACACCAACGGCTTTAACGTCGTTGCGTTCGCCAAGGCTGCCGTCTGCATTAACGAGGAACTTAGGCACCAAAAACAATGAAATGCCATGGTTGCCGGCGGGGGCATCTGGCAGTCGCGCCAGCACCAAATGGATTACGTTCTCGGCGAGATCATGGTCGCCCCAGGTAATATAAATTTTCTGACCGCTCACTAAGAAGTGATCGCCTTCCGGCACAGCTTTAGTTTTTACAGCCGAGAGGTCGGTACCCGCCTGCGGCTCTGTCAGGTTCATGGTGCCAGACCAGACGCCAGAAATAAGGTTACCCAGATATACGTCTTTTTGATCGCCAGTGCCATATAGATTCAGGGCATGAATAACGCCGCGAGTTAACATTGGCAACAAGCTGAAACCCAGATTGGCTGACTGCAGCATCTCTTGCACTGCAACATCAATAACACCGGGGAAACCGGCACCCTCGTAATCTGAATCGCCACTGAGACAGCACCAGCCGCCAGCAACCATCTGTTCGTAGACGCCATCTAACGCTGGCGAGGTTATTACTTTACCATTGTCTAGGTGCGCTGCTTGCTCGTTGCACGCCCAATTTGTGGGGGCTACCACCTCTTCAAAGAATCTCGCCGCTTCAGGCAAAATAGCCTGCACCATATCGCTGCTGGCTTCTTCGTAGCCGGGCATTTTGCAATGCTCGTCATAACCGACTAGCTCTTCTAAAATAAATGACAATTCCTTTTGCGGGGCTTTGTAAACAGACATAGTGTTTTGGCTCAGTAATTAACTTGTAGGGCGCAAGTATCATAAGACTCAGGGCCTGTGTAAACC
>CAJJAS010000025.1 GCA_905182245.1 gamma proteobacterium HTCC2207
TCAGGTGAGCATCTTTGGGCAGATCACGGCCCTACTAGTGCCCTCTCTCAGAGAGATGATCGAACAGCCTTCGAGCAAGCGCACAACCTGGCAGACTATTCGCTTCCTGTCGCCTCAGCGGCATGTGCATAAAGCGCAGCCTTGAGGCTTCAGCGTTGAGCCCTTCAAATAAAGAGCAACATTCTATTCGCGATATGCAGATCGCCGATCTGGAACAGGTAGTTGCGATAGAGCAGCTCATTTCCCAGTCTCCTTGGAGCCTAAAACAGTTTGAACAGAGCCTGAACGATTCAAAGGTGTTGGTAAGTGCAGATAAAATTATTGGTTTTGCAGTGATCGCCTCAGTCATTGATGAGGCAGAAATACATAATCTGGCAATCCACCCAGATCATCAGGGGCTAGGGTTGGGATCTCTGCTATTAGACGATGCACTCGCTCAGTTACCCAGAGCTATCCGTCTATTGCACCTCGAGGTTAGGGCGTCTAACTTCCCAGCGATTCGCTTATATCTGCAGAGAGATTTTGTGCAGGTGGGGGAGCGCAGAGACTATTATAAGACTGAACATGGCCGTGAGGATGCGCTGTTAATGTCCAAGCAGGTTGGTATTGGTAAAGATTAAAATTTGTTACCCTTAGGTAACTACACTTAAAGAGAGGCGGTTAATGGATATTCAAATGCTGTATTGGCACTGGTTAGTGCTGGGAATTTTGCTGATTATCGGTGAGATTTTTATTCCCAGTTTCACCATTCTTTGGTTTGGTCTAGGTGCCCTAGTAGTGGCTGTTGCGGCGCTGCTGGTCGATATGCCCTTTAGCATGCAGGTATTGCTGTGGACCCTTTCATCCGTGGCGTTTACAGTACTCTGGTTCAAGGCTGTAAAACCTAGAATGACCAGTAGTAACATCACCGCTGAAGCCCATGATTCGGCCATCGGAGAGTCGGGGCAGGTGATTAAAGAGCCCACAGACACCACCCATGGCAAGCTGCGTTTTACCACGCCAGTATTGGATCGAGATGAGTGGGAATTTACCTGTGACAGCGAAGTTGCCCTTGGCGATCGTCTGTATATTAAGGAAATTTCTGGTGACCTCCTTCTGGTCCAAAAGTAGTGATTCAACAGCAGCGGTCTAAAAGTAATGGCCCAAAAGATTAATTAATGTTTTTTAAGGAGCAAGTTTGATGGAAGGTCTTATCGTTACATCGTTAGTATTTTTATTAGTCATCGTTACCCTATTAAAAGGTATTCGATTGGTGCCCCAGGGATCAAAGTGGGTCGTTCAACGTCTGGGTAAGTATCACAAATCACTGCAACCCGGACTAAATCTAATTATTCCCTATATCGATGACGTGGCGTTTAAAGCAACGACCAAAGATATAGTGCTGGATATTCCTTCGCAGGAAGTAATTACCCTGGATAACGTGGTCATTATTGCCAATGCAGTCGCCTACATTAATATTATTTCCCCAGAGAAAGCGGTCTATGGTGTTGAAGACTATGAGTTAGCCATTCGAACTCTGGTGCAGACTTCATTGCGTTCGATCGTTGGTGAGATGGCTCTCGATGACGCCCTGTCTTCACGTGACCAGATAAAAGCCAAGCTTAAAGCCTCTATTTCAGAAGATATTGCCGACTGGGGTATCACCCTGAAGACGGTCGAAATTCAGGATATTAATCCATCCGGCACCATGCAGCAGGCAATGGAAGAGCAGGCCGCAGCAGAGCGTCAGCGTCGCGCCACAGTAACCCGCGCCGACGGTGAAAAGACCGCCGCTATCCTTGAAGCGGATGGCCGACTGGAAGCCTCACGTCGCGATGCAGAGGCCCAGGTGGTGTTGGCCGAAGCAACTAAATCAGCCCTGACCAAAGTGAACGAGGCTATTCAAGACAAAGAGTTGCCAGCTATGTATTTGCTGGGTGAGAAATACATTGATGCGATGAAGAGCATGTCCAAGTCTTCTAACGCTAAGTTGATTGTTCTACCCGCAGACATCCCTGCGGCAGTGCGCGGAATAATGAATAATACAAAATAAGTTTTACCCAGATTGTTATTTTGCTTTAACGGCGTTTAAAGTTTTATCGACCGGTTATTTACTTGAGGTAAATTTCCTTTGCGACAGTTTTAGGCGCCTCTGCAGAATTTCCTTATTCTTGAGACATTTACAATAGCCGCACTGAAGTCATCAGACTTCTATCATTGGAGCACAAATGAGGGCTTGGATAAAAAAATCTATAGAAACTATTAATGCTGATCATCAACGATCGGCTGATACGCACCTGATTAAATTTGATTTACCCTGTTTTGATGATATTAGCCTGTACTTAAAGGACGAAAGTACACACCCAACAGGTAGCTTAAAGCATCGCTTAGCCCGCTCATTATTTTTGTACGCTCTGTGCAACGGAAAAATAAAGCCGGATACCACGGTGGTAGAGGCTTCGTCAGGGAGTACCGCAGTGTCTGAGGCCTACTTTGCGCGGTTGATTGGCGTTCCCTTTGTGGCCGTTATGCCTCGTTCCACCTCGCCACAAAAAATCGCCCAAATTGAGCGTTTTGGTGGGCACTGTCATTATGTGGACAATGCAACAGAAATGCATGCTGCAGCAACTAAGTTAGCGGACAGTAATAATGGCCATTTTATGGACCAGTTTACTTATGCTGAGCGAGCGACAGACTGGCGTGGCAATAACAATATTGCCGAAAGTATGTTTAGACAGATGGCTAATGAAGTGCACCCAATACCCTATGCCATGGTAATGAGTGCAGGAACAGGTGGCACCTCAGCGACCATAGGGCGATATATTCGTTACCTGGGATATGACACCAAACTGGTGGTGGTTGACCCTGAAAACTCAGCCTTTTACCCCAGTTATATGGCGCAGGATGCTAATGTGGTTACCGGAATAAGTAGCCGAATTGAAGGCATTGGTAGGCCGCAAGTTGAGGCCTCTTTTATGCCCGATGTGATTGACGAAATGATACAGGTTCCTGACCCTGCGAGTATCGCTACCATGCGATGGTTTGAACAAATGACCGGCCGGAAAGTGGGGCCGTCAACAGGCACTAATCTTTGGGGTGCATTGCAGGTTGCACGAGAGATGCGTAGCCAAAACATATCAGGTTCTATTGTGACCCTGTTATGCGACAGTGGCGACAGATACTTACAGACCTATCACAATCCTGAGTGGGTCAAAGAGCATTTAGGTGACCCTCGGGGTTATATGGAAGAGCTTGAAACGCTGGTCGGTAGCTGCTGACCTGCAGTAAACCAAACATAATGCGCAATATCAGATGTTGTGTTCCTGCGATACTAGCCTGGCCTAGTTAGTCAACCAAACGTAAGGGTTGGCGTTTTGTTTAAAGGATTAAATTGTCTACAAGGAAAATACCATGCTTAAATTATGGCTGTCAGCCACGGTTGTCGTACTTCTCTCTGGTTGTTCCAATGGCTACCGTTATGGTGCGCCAGAGCAGGTAGTTATCGATACCCTCGGTGTCGATCCCTATGAATATCAGGTCGATCTGGCCGACTGTGAAGAATATGCCCACCAAATTAGTGTTGGCGAACGCACTGCTGAAGGTGCCGTAGAAGGCGCCGTGGTAGGCGGTGTGCTGGGTGCCGTGTTGGGCAATAGCGGTACGGCAAAACGCAGCGCAGGGGCTGGTGCAGTGTTAGGTGGCGTCAAAGGTAACAAACATGCTCGCCATGAGCAGGACCGTATTGTTAAGCGCTGTCTTATCGGGCGCGGCTATAAGGTTTTAAACTAGCCCGAAAATAATTCCAACCGGCAGACTATGTTCATAGGTTATGGATTGACACTGTTGTCACTTCC
>CAJJAS010000026.1 GCA_905182245.1 gamma proteobacterium HTCC2207
AGAGTTTAAATAATAATAATATTTTGAGGGGAATCACATGAACAAGAAATCAATCCGCACGTTAAGCACTCTGGCGTTAGCTATCGCCACGGCTTCTAGTGGTGCTTATGCCGCACAACTAGAAGAAATTATCGTAACAGCGCAGAAGCGCGCACAGAGCCTGCAAGATGTGCCAATCTCCATGACTGCCATCGATGGCAAGCGTATGGAAGATGCTGGCATCACAAGCTTCTCAGAACTTTCAGGGTTTGTACCTAACCTAGGCATTTCTGAAAACGCGGTAAACACTATTATCAGCATGCGTGGCATCAGCGTTGGTGCTAACCAGTCGTTTGAGCAATCGGTAGGTGTTTATGTTGACGGCGTCCATTATGGAAAGAGCCGTCAGATCCGAACTGGTCTGTTTGATCTGCAACAAGTAGAAGTACTGCGTGGTCCACAGGGCATTTTGTTCGGCAAGAACACATTGGCCGGTGCCATTAACGTAACCACGGCTGAGCCTACAATTGGTGGAGAGACTTCAGGCAAAGTATCGGTGTCGCTGGAAACCGATGACGGTGAGTTACTTGAAGGTAACATCAACATGTCTCCGTCTGATAACCTAGCTTTCCGCTTTGCTGTTAGAGATCGTAAAGACGGTGGCTATATGGATAACGGGTTTGCTACAGAAGCAAATGCTGCCCCCACTGCCATGCCTACGACTGATGAGACTATCTGGCGTTTCACTACTATGTGGGAGCCAACTGACAATTCTTCGGTTAAGTTCAGCCACGGTGAGAGCACATATATCCGCAAAGGTGGTCCTGGTTTAGTGACTACATTTGATCAGCAAGCGAATATTCCAGCCTCAAACGCATTGATGTTTGCTACGATGGGTATGCTCTATCCTGGAGTCGGAGTAAATGCAAACGCTGGCGTCGTTGACGCATTTAGAGATGGTCGTGCGATCGGTGGCTTGGCGCTAGCTCAGGCTCAAGGTCGTGACTTAGGTGCTCTTGAAGAAAAATATGAAGGCACAGACACAGATACCAGCGACACCTCTTTGGTTGTCGATATCGAAATGGATAATGGCTACAGCTTCCACTCGGTAACCGGCAGAAATAAGTATGAATATGAAGATGGTATGGATGCCGATTGGCTGCCAGTAACGTTTGTTGGTCGAAACGATATCTCTCATTACGATCAAACCAGCCAGGAATTCCGAATCTCGTCTCCAACTGACCAAAGATTCTCATTTACTACTGGTGCTTACTGGTCTACATCAGAGCAAGACATTGATCGTAACGTTATTGTTGATGGCACCCTGGGTAACCCAGATACGGTGCAGCTCATTACGGGCATGGAAAATGATGAACTCCCAGCTGGCTTAAACCCTGCTGTTCCTGCGGATTTAGCAACAATAATGTCCTATGGTACGCCGTCGTTCTTGGCATTTTCCAAAAACGATATCGCGGGTGCTCTTTGGGGAGTTACGAATGGCGTATCAGGCCATGACTTTGGTAATTATCCTGAAGCTACCCAAGATGCTATCAAAGCTGGATTTAGAGCCGATCCGGTCGGAGGCGCGACGGTTGATGCTTATTGGGGTGTCAATGGCGCAACCATGTGGCGTCAATCAGGGCGGCTAAGCAACTATAATTTAGAAACTGATACTTTGGCTGCTTTCTTCCAAGGCACCTACGAACTGACTGATACCCTCACCTTAACCGCTGGTGTGCGATACACAGAAGAAGATAAAAAAGTAAGCACCATGACGGTCCTCGTTAATGACACGTCTGGCCTTACTACTGAGGACCCAGGTGCTTTCCATGCTGCACTGCAGTCCGCCTCTTTTGACTCCTACGCTCATGCATTTAACGAAGAGCGCTCAACTAGCCAGGTTATCCCTGCGGCGAACTTACAGTGGGCACAATCAGATACTAGCAAGTACTACATAAGCTATTCTGAAGGCTTCAAGAGTGGTGGCTTTAACTCTGTAGATGATCAGAACCCTGTGATTCAAGCAGACGGAACGGTCCTGCGTACTACTCCAGGTATTGGTTTTGAATATGACGATGAGAGTGCAAGCTCGTTTGAAATCGGTGGTAAGCACGTGCTAATGGACGGTGCCATGAATCTGAACTGGGCATACTTCAACAGTGAGTATGAAGACCAGCAGGTATCTACCTTTGTCGGCTTAGGCTTTGTTGTTGCTAACGCTGCAAGCTCTGAAATTCAGGGTATCGAGATGGATATGACCTGGCAAGCGACTGATGAGCTTCGCCTAGGCGTTGCCTTGGCATTCCTCGACGGCAACTATGGTTCGTTTGATGCCGCAGGCTGTACTGCAGCGCAGGCTTCTGCATTGCTTGGCCTTAACCTTGCGGCTCCCGGAGAAGCACTTAGCCCCACCTCTCCTGTAACAACTGCGCTCGGTTGTCAGCAGAAGTTCTTGGGTGATGGCACGCCATCAGGTTCAAGCCAAGATATCTCTGGCGGCCAGTTAGGCTCAGATTACTCCGGTTCGATCACAGCTGACTACATCAAGCCTCTGCAAAACGGATTGATTTGGTTTACTGGCATTGATGTTAACTTCACTGACATGTACTACATGACAGGTGACTTGGATCCAATCGATATTCAGGAAGGTTTTGAGAAAGTTAACTTCCGTACGGGTATCCGCGGAGACAACTGGGACGTAATGCTGTTCGGTCGCAACATTACCGACGAGATTACTGCTTCTGGTGCTGCTGACGTTCCTCTAGCCGGTGGTGCTCACTTTAGCTACATGGCGCGTGGTGCAGTTTGGGGCGGTCGCTTCAGCTACAGCTTCTAAACTTGCTTGATAGTTAGATCTAAAAAGGACGGGTATCCCCCGTCCTTTTTTTGCT
>CAJJAS010000027.1 GCA_905182245.1 gamma proteobacterium HTCC2207
TTCTATCTCGGTATAGGCGGCGGGAAAGGGACTAAAGGCACGAATGCGCTGATCAATGATTATTGCCGGTTGAGACCAATCAATCAGGGCCTCTGCCTTATCAATTTTTTTAGCATAGGTACTCTGCTCATTGTCTTGAGCAACGGCAACAGCGGTACCAGCCTTCAGTTTATCAAGAGTACTTAATAGTGCCGGAGCACCCAGCGCAGCGAGTTTGTCATACAGGGAGCCACTGGTTTCACTAGGCTCTATGGGGCAGCGAGTAATGGTGAGCATGGCGCCGGTATCTAGGCCGGCATCCATTTGCATAATGGTGACGCCGGTTTCTTTGTCGCTCGCTTCTATCGCTCGCTGAATAGGCGCAGCACCGCGCCAGCGCGGCAGTATAGAGCCATGAACATTGATACAGCCGAGTCTAGGAGCATCCAACACTACCTGCGGAAGAATCAAACCATAGGCTACAACCACCATAATATCCGCCTGCAAATTAGCGAGAATAGTCTGTTGCTCAGGATCTTTTAATGATTGGGGCTGGTGAATAGGTAGGTTGTTTTGTTCGGCAAGCAGTTTAACCGGGCTAGCGTTGAGTTTCTTGCCGCGTCCTGCCGGACGGTCCGGTTGGGTATACACCGCAACCACTTCATGTTGGCTAATCAGTGCCTGAAGATGTGTCGCGGCGAAATCTGGTGTTCCTGCGAAAATTATCTTCAAGGGATTTATTGCCTATGCCCTTTGTTTTTTGAGCTTGGTACGTATGCGCTGGCGCTTTAAGGGAGACAGATAATCAACGAATAGCTTGCCTTCCAAATGATCAATTTCATGCTGAATGCACACTGCTAGTAGGCCGTGAGCCTCTTCTTCAAAGGCGTTGCCATCACGATCAAGGGCACGAATAATCACATGTGTGGGGCGATCGACCGGTTCATAGAAACCGGGTACTGACAGGCATCCCTCTTCATAGGGCGTCATTTCTGGTTCGATCACTTCAATTTCCGGATTGATAAACACTCTGGGGCCGGCACTGTCTTCAACTAGGTCCATAACAATGACGCGCTGGTGAACATCTACCTGTGACGCCGCTAGACCGATGCCATTGGCGTCAGCCATGGTCTCGAACATATCGTCAATTAGGCGCCGAATTTTGTCATCGACGACCTTAACTGGCGCAGCTTTAATGCGTAAGCGGGGATTTGGATATTCAAGAATATTTAGTCTGGCCATAGCGAATGTGATGGATTTCTAGAAAATTAGTTAAAAGCACTGCTACCATTAGGTTAACTCGGGAGCATTTCCATGTTTTCGTGTCTCTCAAGACGAGATTATACATTAGGGGAAAGGACTCGACATGAAAAAAATTGTACTTGGATTTATCCTGTTATGTGCAGCAGCGATCAGTGCACAGGCCGTTGACAAGACTAACGATCAGGCGATGCTGCTCAATGAAGATATTCCAGACCAGTATCAGGTAGAAAAAGGCGACACGCTGTGGGATATCTCGGCACTATTTCTTCGTGATCCTTGGATGTGGCCGGAAATCTGGCACGCTAACCAGCAAATCGCTAATCCCCATCTTATTTATCCCGGTGATTTAATTTCTTTGGTGTATATCGACGGCATGCCGCGATTACAGATTAATCGCAGTCGCGATCAGAAATTGTCTCCGCAGATTCGTTCTCTGGATCACGATGAGGCCATCGCCGCCCTTCCCCTCGACATTATTGACAACTTCCTGTCCAAAACCCGAGTGACCAGCAGCGCTGAGCTCAATGCGGCACCCTATGTGCTGGGCGGCTATGAGCGTCGTTTGTTAATGGGCATGGGGGATGATTTTTATGCCCGTGGAGATTTCACTGACAATCAACTCAACTATGGTATCTACCGTCGTGGCGATCCCTATATAGATCCAGCCACCGGTGAAGTACTGGGGCTGCGTGCTGAAGACGTGGGTTCTGCCAAGGTTAAGGCCGTAAAAGAGGATATTGCTACCCTAGGAGCTACTCGTTCCGTGGGTGAGATTCGACTTAAAGACCGTTTGCTCAGCCGCGAAGAGCGCAGCCTAGCCTCTACTTTTTATCCCCGCGCGCCTGAAGATACCGTTGAGGGAGTGGTTTTAAATGTTGAAGGCGGTGTGCGCAATGCTGGAGCTCTGGATGTTGTGGCCCTTAATCGTGGCGATCGCGATGGCGTTCAAGCTGGAGACACTCTGGCAATCTACAAAAAGGGCGAGATGATCAAAGATCGAGTCGCGGGTGAGCGCATTCGACTGCCGGATGAGCGTATTGGTTTATTAATGGTATTTTACACTTACGAAAAAATGAGCTTTGGCCTAGTAATGCAGGCCGATAGACAGCTTGATATTGGTGATCTGGTCCGCAACCCTTAATAATACAACCCTTCCGTGTGCTCCTGCGTTGCCACAGACAAAACTTCAGTGTGAGCAACGTAGGAATGGATCATGGCAGGAGCAGATGAAACCCATTATGGGTTGGTAGCGCAATATCTAACCGAGTTCCCCCCAAGGGTACAGTCTCAGCTTGTTGAGCAGACTGGAAGCTACACCGCCCTCTTTACTAAATCCCCAGAGTCTCTTGAGCCACAATTTCAAGAGATCGTTAGGCGCCTCCAACAGGAGTACCATCAGCAGCGCTGGTCCGATCAGGTCGATTCCACCATGGCGCTGGTTGAGCGGGTAGGCGCGCAGATTATTCCTATTACCAGCTTGGATTACCCCCAGCAACTTAAGCAAATCAGTAGCGCGCCACCGCTACTTTATAGCCTTGGTCAAATAGATAACCTGCACCTTCCACAGATTGCCATCGTCGGCAGTCGGCGTATGACCCGCGGCGGCGAAAACAACGCCCTACAATGGAGCCGGTTTTTAGCCAATAGCGGCTTCACCATTACTAGCGGCCTGGCACTGGGGGTGGATGGCTGCGCTCATCGCGGCGCACTGGAAGCGGCTAATGGCAAAACGGTTGCTGTGATGGCCACCGGTATAGACAGTATTTATCCCCAGCGCCACCGGCAGCTTGCTGAACAGATACTAGACTCTGGTGGCACATTGGTCACTGAGTTTCATCCCAATGTAAAACCCCTGCCTACCAATTTCCCCCGTCGCAATCGTATTATCAGCGGCCTAAGCCTGGGTGTCTTAGTGGTAGAGGCGGCAGTCAAGAGTGGCTCTTTAATTACTGCGCGCTACGCACTGGAACAAAACCGAGAGGTTTTCGCCATTCCCGG
Source organism: gamma proteobacterium HTCC2207 (assembly GCA_905182245.1). GTDB lineage: Bacteria > Pseudomonadota > Gammaproteobacteria > Pseudomonadales > Porticoccaceae > HTCC2207. The sequence goes on from CAJJAS010000027.1 coordinate 3,241, forward strand.
TTCTATCCATAATCCTCAGAGCAGAGGCTGTCATCTACTCATTAAGGAGGGTGCCCAGCTGGTGGAGTCGGGGGACGATATTATTTCTGAACTTGGGGGTGCACTGGCGGCGATTGCGGCTACAGCCGCTGAGGTCGATTGTCTGGGGTCTAATGCAGGCTCGGCGGAGCACTCAGCCGAACTCACAGTAGAGCTCTCCACACAGTTCTCCACACAGCTATCAGCGCTGAATCAGCAGGAATCTAATTTGCTCAAGATACTCGGCTTCGAACCTATGGATATAGATAGCCTGAGTCGGGAGCATAGTATGCCTGTTGAAACCCTGTCAGAGCTGCTTATAGGTCTCGAATTAAAGGGCATAATTTGCAATGAAAATGGTTTTTATCAGCGGTTGGTGTAAGTGGCGCTATACCGCCCTATTGCACCTGTTCTCAAGTTCCGGTAGCCTTCGCAATCCTTCATAAAGGTCACCAAAAATGAGTAAACCTTTCGTCGCTATATTGATGGGATCGGATTCTGATTTACCAGTAATGGAAGCCAGTTTCGCAATCCTTAAGCAGTTTGATATTCCCTTTGAAGTTAAGGTAACTTCGGCCCACCGCACACCGGAAGCTACCCATAGCTTTGTTACCGATGCTGATGCTCGGGGCTGTGCCGCCTTTATCTGTGCTGCAGGCATGGCAGCCCATTTGGCGGGCGCCGTTTCGGCAACCACATTAAAGCCGGTCATTGGCGTACCTATTAATGGTTCGTTGGATGGATTGGATGCGTTGCTGTCAACGGTCCAGATGCCTGGTGGCATTCCTGTAGCCACTGTTGCTATTGGTAAAGCGGGCGCAAAAAACGCAGCCTACCTCGCCGCCCAGATTATTGGTGTGAGCGACCCTGAAATGCATCAGAAATTGATCGCCGAACGCGCGGCCAATGCAGCGGCAATTATTGCCAAAGATGCGGCTCTTCAGGAAAAGCTGAAAAATAGCTGATCACCTCCGTGATCAACTGGTGCAATCACCCCAAGGTATGCCGTGCTGCGACTCTTTTGCAGAACGAGGGAGTGGTTGCCTATCCCACCGAAGCAGTTTGGGGCCTGGGTTGCGATCCATGGTCCGAAGCTGCTGTGGGAAAAATTCTTAGATTAAAACGTCGCGCCGAGGCCAAAGGCCTTATCTTGATTGCCTCCCATATTGATCAGTTTGCCCCTTTTTTGCAGGGGCTTGATGAGGATCATCGCGCGCGCATGCTAGAGGACTACAGTAAGCCAATCACTTGGCTGGTGCCTGATAATGGCACCGCGCCAGATTGGATCGTTGGAGAACACAGTACAGTCGCACTGCGTATTACAGCCCACCCAGTGGCAGCTGCCCTGTGCACCTTATTTGCTGGCCCGCTGGTTTCAACATCGGCGAATCCTCAGGGTTTGCCGGCAGCGATCAATGGTCTTAAGGTAAAAAGCTATTTTGGCCAGGGCATCGACTACTTGGCGCCTGGTGCCGTTGGGTCGTCGCGGCAAGCCAGTGAAATTCGCAACCTAATAACCTCAGAGGTCATCCGTCCAGGATAATATGCAACACATCGATAAAAACCTAGTTAAGAAGTACTTACTAGAGCTGCAAGATAGCATCTGCGAAGCGCTGCGTGCCGAAGATGGTGCCGAGTGGCAAGAGGATAGCTGGATACGAGACGAAGGTGGCGGTGGCCGCAGTCGCGTAGTGGTCGAAGGCCCATCGATTGAGAAAGGCGGCGTGAATTTCTCCCATGTCTTTGGCGATCAAATGCCAGCCTCCGCCACGCAACATCGTCCGGAACTGGCTGGCCGAAGCTTTGAGGCCATGGGCGTATCTTTGGTGATCCACCCGAACAACCCTAATGTGCCAACGTCCCATGCCAACGTGCGCTTTTTTATCGCTGAAAAAGAAGGTGAAGACCCCGTCTGGTGGTTTGGCGGTGGCTATGACCTGACGCCCTATTACGGCAATGAAGACGACTGTATCCATTGGCATCAGACAGCCAAAGATGCTTGTGACCCCTTTGGCAATGACCTCTATCCGCGCTTTAAAAAGTGGTGCGACGACTATTTTTATCTAAAACACCGCAGTGAGCCCCGTGGTATTGGCGGCCTGTTCTTTGACGACTTTAATGAGCTGGGTTTTGAGCAGAGTTTTGCCTTTATGCGCAGCATTGGTGACAGCTTTACCAAGGCCTATGTGCCGATCTTCCAGCGTCGTCGTGAATTGCCCTTTGCTGAGCAGGAGCGCAATTTTCAGCTATATCGCCGTGGTCGTTATGTAGAATTTAATCTGGTCTACGATCGAGGCACCTTGTTTGGTCTGCAAACTGGCGGGCGCACCGAATCAATACTGATGTCCCTACCCCCTCTGGTTCGTTGGGAGTACGATTGGACTCCCGAGCCTGGCAGTGCCGAGGCCGAGCTCTATGAGAAATATTTAATTCCCCGCGACTGGATTTGAGATGTCAGATAAATACGCCGTTTTTGGTAACCCTATAGCGCACAGCAAGTCTCCAGAGATTCACCGGGCCTTTGCCGAGCAAACTGGTCAGGCAATGGACTATGACCGGCAACTCGTCGATGAAGCGGGTTTTAACGAGGCCGCAGATACGTTTTTTCAGGCTGGCGGTAAGGGCCTCAATATCACGGTACCCTTTAAACTAGATGCCTATAGCTATGTGTCGCGGACTACCCCAAGAGCGCGGCGTGCCGGCGCAGTAAATACCCTAGCGATGCAGGCCGATGGCACGATAGTGGGCGATACCACCGATGGCGTGGGTCTGGTCAACGACATTAAAAATAACCTTGGCTGGGAAATTCGCGCCAAACGAGTACTTATATTAGGTGCCGGGGGTGCGGTGCGCGGTATTTTGGAACCTATTTTGGAAGAGCAGCCTCAGCATGTTGTGATTGCCAATCGCAGCGTTGAAAAAGCGTTGCAGCTCTCCAAAGCCTTCGCTGAAATGGGTTACATATTGGGCTGTGGCCTAGATATTCTCGACGGTCAGGAATTTGACCTAATTATTAATGGCACCAGCGCCAGCCTTAAAGGTGGTATGCCGCCACTACCCGACAGTTTGCTGGGCAGTCCTGCCACCGCCGCTAATTGCTATGACCTGATGTATGGCGCGGAGCCGACCCCCTTTATGAAATGGGCCCGGCGCGGCGGCGGTCAGACTGCTGATGGTTTGGGAATGCTGGTTGAACAGGCCGCTGAGTCGTTTAGCCTTTGGCGCGGTGTTCGTCCTGAGACCTCAGCGGTTATCCAGCAATTAAGAGTGCAGCTTTAGAGGTCTGGCTGCTGATTATTGTGTGCTGGGTGCTGGGCACCATTGAAATAGGCCTACGTTAAAGCCTGCTGCTCCAACAGATACTGGTCTTTAAGCTTTACGTAGTTGGCCGGAGAGTAGGTAAAAAATCCTCGCTCTTTATCGGACAGTTTGCGCATCTGCTTACAGGGGTTGCCCACATAAACAAAGCCGCTCTCCAGGGTCTTCCCCGGCGGTACCATACAGCCGGCACCAATAATTACTTCATCCTCAATAACCGCGCCATCATTCACAATTGCACCATTGCCGACCAAAATTCGATTGCCCAGAGTGCAGCCATGGAGCACTGCGCGGTGGCCAATCACCACATCATCACCGATGTTTAGAGGAAAGCCGCCAGGGTTAAAGTCTGAGGCATGGGTGATGTGTAGCACCGCATTGTCTTGAACATTCGAGCGAGCCCCTACCTTTATGGAATGCATATCGCCGCGGATAACGGCGCCGGGCCACACCGAGGCATCATCGCCGAGAACTACATCGCCAATCACCGTGGCGGCGGGATCTACATAGACGCGTTGGCCGAGTTTTGGAGAAATTCCCCTGTGGGAACGAATTGAGTGATCCATATGCTTTAATGCCCGATATAATAAAGACTCCTATTGTGGTGATGTATCGATGGCTTTTTCAACTAAAAAACGATTTATTGCAGGTGTTACCTGCCCCAAGTGCGCCGAAATGGACAAAATGCAGGTCTATGCCGAGAATGATGTGGATTATAGAGAATGTGTCGCCTGCGGTTTTAAGGATGAGATGCGCCTTTCTTCCTCGCCTCGCGAGGTCGAAACCCGTGTTAACACCAGCAGTGATGATATTGCCAATCAGACCCAGCCAGTAAAGCTAATGGATCCCAAGGGATAAAAAAGTCTAAGGCGTTCAATAAAAGCCTAATAAAAGTGACAGCTACAGGGCTTATCGTATAAAAATCAGTGCAAACGGACCCGAGAATTTTGGCTCTTAAAGAGTAGGCGTATGTTTGAAGATTCTGTCAGACAGGGATAGCGAGTCACAGGATCATTGCCGAGGGTGGCTAGATAGGTGTTTATTTTCTTTTCTAAGCTGAGGTCTGCTTCGATAGCGCTAACCAACTTATCATTTAAAAGCTGAATGGCGCCGTCTATCTGATTGGCGAAGGGCTCGCCAATAATATGATGAACAATAAGGTTGGAGCGGGTCATATCCACGGAGATAATCGGGCAGCTAAAGCTGACATTAAGTACATCATTTAACTCTTCCAGCAAACGATGGGCCAAATAGGCCTGATACATATTGGCTTCAAGCCCCTCTTCTGTAGAGACGATCTCAACCGGCGCATCTAAAAACTCTCGGGCGGTGACGACTTGCTGAGCAATCTCTCCGCCTATCTCTGCCGCGGACAAGAAGTCTTCAAAGGCGGTAATAAAATCAGGTACCAACTCTACATAGCGCTCAATAAACGACGCCAATGCTGCAGTGCCATCACCTTCCCGCAAACTAATGGAATGGTGCAGGTTTGCAACCCGCTCATTCAAATAAGCGATTAGAAATTCATTGGTTTGTGCCGAAAGTGCCAGCATAAAAGGGTCTCTTTATTAGCTAAAGTATCTATTTGTCATGCTTATGTTCACTAGTGTCTGCCCTGATGTGTTGGGCGGTCACCTATTAAATCTAGCAGATTTTAGGCCCCCTGCCACAAAGAATGTGGTTTTTACACTGGAGCCAGAATAAAGCCCTGAAATATGCACTTTAATTTGATCACATTCTGGCTAGTGAAACGTATAGTCTTTTGCTACAATCGCCGCGCTTTTGCAGGGGCCAGTCCCATTTAAAGACTAGTTATAGTCTAGGCCACAAGAGCGAAGGCTTTAATTCCTAATTTACCACGGAGAAACAAGCGATGTTGAAAAGAGCGCAAGCACTTTTCTTGAGACTGCTGAGTCCAGCGATTGCACTTGCAATGGCAGGCGGCGTTAGTGCGGAGAGCACAACGCGGCAGCTCAATATGCCTCAGGGAGTTACAGAAGTTAGTCAAGCAGCCTACGATATTCACATGATCATGATGTGGATCTGTACGGTAATCGGCGTTGCCGTGTTTGGCTTTATGTTTTACGTCATGTATGCCCACCGAAAATCTCGGGGTGCTGTGGCAGCAAACTTCCATGAAAACCATGTTGTTGAGCTGATCTGGACGATTGTTCCGGCGCTAATCCTCATCGTCATGGCGATCCCGGCGACCACCGCTCTGCTCAAAGTGTATGACACTGAAAATGCAGACATTGATATCAAGGTAACTGGCTATCAGTGGAAGTGGCAGTACGAATATATTGGTGAGGGCGTTAAGTTCATGAGTGAACTGCGTACTTCTCAGGACGAAATTTACGGTCGCGCGCCGAAGGGTGAGCATTACCTTCGCGAAGTGACTCAGCCACTGGTTATCCCCACGGGCAAAAAAGTTCGCTTCCTGATTACTGGTAACGATGTAATCCACAGCTGGTGGGTTCCGGACTTCGGCGTTAAACGCGACGCGGTTCCAGGGCTATTCACCGCTGCCTGGGCTAAAACAGACGTTCCAGGTATCTATGTCGGCGAATGTACCGAGCTATGCGGTATTGGTCACGCCTTTATGCCTGTTGTTGTTGAAGTAAAGCCAGAAGCTGAATACAACGAATGGTTAGCCGGTAAGAAAGAAGAAGCTGCTCTCTACGCTTCTACTATCGGTAAAGAGTGGACCTTCGACGAACTAATGGTTCGCGGCGAAGAAGTTTACGAACGCTCCTGTGCCGGCTGTCACCAGTCGGACGGCAAGGGTATTGCTGGCGTATTCCCAGCATTGAAAGATAGCCCGATTGCACTGGGTGCCAAAGAAGGCCATATCGCCGTTCTTATTGATGGCGTAGCCGGTACCTCTATGCAGTCATTTGCTGATCAGCTTTCCGAGGTTGATATTGCAGCGGTCGTTCATTACGAGCGCAACGCTTGGGGCAACGATGTTGGCGATGTAACACAGCCACTCGATGTTCTTAACTACAAAAAAAACCAATAGAGGGTATTTGATATGGCACACGGTCCCGCAACACTGGCTGACGGCTGGGGAAAGTATCTGAGCCGTTGGTTATTTACCACCAACCATAAAGATATTGGCACACTGTACCTATGGTTCAGCTTCGCTATGTTCATCATGGGCGGCGCGTTCGCTATGGTTATTCGCGCAGAGCTCTTTCAGCCTGGTATGCAGCTGATTAAGCCTGAGTTCTTTAACCAGATGACCACCATGCATGGTTTAGTCATGGTGTTTGGTGCAATTATGCCGGCCTTTGTGGGCCTGGCTAACTGGATGATTCCGATGATGATCGGCGCGCCAGATATGGCACTGCCGCGCATGAATAACCTGAGCTTCTGGATTCTACCGTTCGCATTTGCGATTTTGACTTCCACATTATTTATGGAAGGCGGCGGTCCTAACTTTGGTTGGACATTCTACGCACCACTCTCAACCACCTATGCACCGGATACAGTGAACTACTTTATCTTCGGCGTACATATCATGGGTGCATCATCAATTATGGGTTCCATTAACATTATCGCTACGGTAATGAATATGCGCGCACCTGGCATGACCTACATGAAAATGCCAATGTTCGTATGGACCTGGGTAATCACAGCGTTCTTGCTCGTGGCAGTAATGCCCGTGCTAGCCGGCGCAGTTACCATGATGCTAATGGATATTAACTTCGGTACTAGCTTCTTCGATGCAGCTGGTGGCGGTGACCCGGTGCTGTTCCAGCATATTTTCTGGTTCTTTGGTCACCCAGAGGTATACATTATTATCCTGCCGGCCTTTGGTGTGGTTTCTCATATTATTCCAACGTTCAGCCGCAAGCCGCTGTTTGGTTACTCGTCAATGGTTTACGCCACTGCCGCGATTGCCTTCCTGTCGTTTGTTGTATGGGCACACCACATGTTTACCGTAGGCATGCCAATTGCGGGTGAGCTGTACTTTATGTACGCCACTATGTTGATTGCAGTACCGACGGGTGTGAAGGTCTTTAACTGGATCACCACCATGTACAGAGGCTCATTGACCTTTGAAACCCCCATGCTATTCAGTATTGCGTTTGTGATTCTGTTTACCTTTGGTGGCTTCACCGGAATGATGTTGTCGATTGCAGCGGCGGACATGCAATACCATGATACCTACTTCGTAGTAGCCCACTTCCATTATGTAATGGTAGCTGGTGCGGTATTCAGTGGTACTGCAGCGGTTTACTACTGGCTGCCAAAGTGGTGCGGCAAGATGTATAACGAAACCATGGGTAAGGTCCAGTTTTGGATCGCCTTTATCGGTTTCAACATCACCTTTATGCCACAGCATTTCCTAGGTCTAGCAGGTATGCCACGTCGTTATGCTGATTACGGTCTGCAGTTTGCAGATTGGAACATGGTCTCAAGCATCGGTGCATTTATGTACGGTGGCGCACAGATCCTGTTCCTGTTTAACGTAGTCCGCACCATCGGCTGGGGCGAGCCAACTAAGGATCCTAAAGTTTGGGAAGGTGCAGAAGGACTGGAGTGGACATTACCCACACCGGCTCCTTATCACACGTTCGCCAAGCCACCGAAGATTAAGTAAGAGGCAGTAAACATGTCAGTACGTTCAGGAAATGGCCCGCTACTCGCCAAGTTAGTTGCCCTAGCGGCTGCCATGTTTATGTTTGCAATATTTGTGTTGCCGCCACTCTATGATCTCTTTTGTGAGATTACTGGAATTGGCGGTAAGACAGATGGCGTATATACAGCAGTATCTGTCGAAGTAGATACCTCAAGAGATATCGAAGTGCAGTTTGTTGCGACTAAAAACGCAACCATGCCCTGGGATTTTTACCCCATGGAAGAGCGAGTAATCGTCCATCCTGGTGAGTCTCGTGAAGTAACCTTCTATGCCCAAAATAGAACTGGGCTGGATATGGTAGGACAGGCGATACCCAACGTATTGCCGAACAATGCTGCAGACTATTTCCATAAAACGGAATGCTTCTGCTTTAACAATCAACCTCTGCTGGCCGGCGAAACTGCTGAACTAGTGTTGGTGTTTATCGTAGACCCAGATTTACCGGCCAGTGTTAATACAGTAACCCTGTCCTACACAATGTTTGATATAACAGATCGCACCACGGTGCAGGTCTCACAAGTACAGTAAACGGAGAGTAACAATGTCAACTGAAAGTACTTATTACGTACCCGAACAGAGCAAAATGCCGCTGATCGCTGCAACTGGTATGGGTGTAATGGCTTATGGTGCTGCCTCATGGGTTTTAGAGGGTGGCACAGCCACTATCTTCTTGATTGGCTCATTGATTATGGCCGGCGTTTTGTACAAATGGTGGAGCATCGTCATTGACGAAAATATGCGCGGTCTCGCCAGCCCACAGCTCAAGCATTCTTATGTGTTGGGTATGCTGTGGTTTATCTTCTCCGAAGTGATGTTCTTTGCCTGCTTCTTTGGCGCCCTCTTCTATGTTCGCGTACTCGTGAATTCCTGGATTGGTGGCGAAGCCGCCGTCGGTTGGTTTGATGACACCCCAACAGATGCCGCAGCAGCCAATGCTCAGCACCTATGGCCTGGCTACGAAACGGCATGGCCGCCAATGATCACTCCAGATCAGGCAGTTAATGGCGACGCGGCACAGTTTAAGGGTCCAGATCAGAATATGAGCTTCCCAGGTTGGGACCGTATTTTGCATTGGTTACCACTGTGGAACACGCTGGTGCTGCTTACGTCGAGTGTTACTGTGCATATTGCACACACAGGACTTAAAGATGGCAACCGCAAAAAGTTTAATACCTGGTTAGGTATCACTGTTGCCCTAGGTATCTTCTTCTTGTTCTTGCAAGTTGAAGAATATATTGAAGCCTACCAGCACATGGGTCTGACACTTGAGTCAGGCATCTATGGCACCACATTCTTTATGTTGACCGGATTCCACGGCATGCACGTTACCCTGGGTACCGCGATGTTGTTGATTCAATGGTTACGCGGACTGAAAGGGCACTTTACCCATGATGACCAGTTTGGTTTCGAAGCCGCCTCTTGGTACTGGCACTTCGTTGACGTGGTTTGGGTAGGACTCTTCCTGTTTGTCTACGTACTCGCGTAAGCCACAGTAGATTTACCGAAGCGGCCAGGTAACCCCTGGCCGTTTTCATCTCTGCTCTAAATTACTGTGCAGCTGGTGCCGTTTCATTAGGTACAGGCTGTTCAGGAATGGCCTGTTCAGAAATAGCGCTTTTAGGTGCAGGCATGGTGGGCCTAGGTCTTATTGGATAAGGCGTGGTAGCCTCAGGGTGAAGTTGTCGATCCCAGGGTGCCCGGCTGCTGATCTGTCCGGTATATGCGCCGTATATAACAGTACCCAGTAGCAGAGCTGCTAGCGTAATCCGCAGGCCCAGAGCAAATAGCAGGCGACGTTTTGAATTGCCAAGGTCTTTGACCAGAAAGCGCAGGCCGCTAAATAGGCTGACAACCACGGCGATAAATAGAACAACGATAATAGTCTTTAATAACATGGCAATAACCACTCTTGAGAAAGGTTGGAATTTAAACACAGATGACCACTGAGCCCCACTTATCTACGCAGCGATTTCAATGGCAGCCCAATAAAAAATTATTGGTGCTAAGCCTCTGTCTGTTTCCGCTACTCGTGGTACTGGGATTCTGGCAATTAGATCGCGCGGACGAAAAACAACGCATCCTCGATCAGTATAATACTAACCAGCAAGCGCCTCCGGCAATGGTCGCGGATCTGATGGGTAACAGTAACCTTCAGTATCGCAGCGCCTGGTTAGTGGGTGAACTGGATTCAGAGCGCCGACTGATTCTTGACAACCGAGTTAAAAATGGCCGTCCAGGTTATGAAATATTAGAAGCCCTAAGCATTGTTGGCTTAGAGCAAAAAGTACTGGTTAACCGTGGTTGGGTGCCGGCCTCATTGGATCGCAACCAGCTACCCGAAATAACGCCACTGCTGGGTTCAAATCAGTTGCGTGGTGCGCTTTATCAGACATTGGGCGGTTACCGACTCGATGATGGTATTGGGTTAGTTGAGCAATGGCCTGCACGGGTAGGCTGGATATCCGCCGCGCGGGCACACGAGCTCTACGGTGAAGACTTCTTTGCTTATCAGTTTCGTCTGGATCAAGACAGTCAGGGCGCACTAAGCACCGGTTGGCCGACAGTTTCCGTACAGCCTTCCAAGCACACAGGTTATGCCGTGCAGTGGTTTGTGATGGCCTTGGTATTAATAATAATGACCGTGATTGCCAACTCAAATCTGGCAGACTGGTTAAGACAGCGTTCAGGCACCTAGAGCGGAATCGAGCAAGCCATACAGGATTGATAGACCATGACAGAAAAGACAGAGATAACAGCCCAGCAACGCGGCTTTCAGTATCAAATATGGATCATGCTGATTATTGTATTCGGCGTGATATTGGCGGGCTTCTTGATGGTGCCAACCACCGAAGAACAGCGTCAGGCCATGATGGCACGCATGGGTACGACCAATCAGGGCGAGATTGTTAGCCCTACCGTGGATATGAGCCCCCTACTTGCAGCATTGCCTCAGGGTGAAGCGCCTAAGTGGAAAGTAGTTGCGGCCGGCGGTGAAGGCTGTAATCAGGGTTGCCAAGATGTTCTGGTCAATAGCCGTAATATCCATATGCTACTGGGAAAATCTAGCGGTCGTCTCGAGCGAGTCTATCTTCCAGACAGTGCCAACCTAGATCTTATTAATCTAGAAGAGCTTCAGGCCGCGCACCCCTATCTCATTATTCACCCCATTGAAAATTCGGCCTTGCGTGCTTTATTGCAGGATACTTCCGCTGACTGGGATATGCGCGACACGCGCTATTTTGTAGTTACCCCAGATAATCAGACCGTGCTGTATTACACGCAGGAACATGATGGCGGCGGACTGCTTGAAGACCTCAAACATCTGCTAAAATACTCGCCAAATCGATAACAACTGAGCATCTGGGAAAAAAATAATGTCTGACGTTGATACGACCACCACAGTCACCTGGCGCGATTACTTAGAGCTCTGTAAGCCTAATGTTGTTGCCCTGATGATACTGACCTCCGTGATCGGCATGCTGCTGGCGACAGATGGGTTTATTCCCTGGGAAATCTTTGTCTTTGGAAATCTGGGTATCGCACTCTGCGCAGGCTCTGCCGCGGCGGTCAATCATATTGTCGACCGCAATGTAGACGACAAAATGGCACGTACCGCCAACCGCCCTATTGCTCAGGGACGCCTCGATCCCCAACAAGCAGTGATATTTGCCACTGTTACTGGCCTTGCAGGTATGGCTATTTTGCTAGTGTTCACCAATGTGCTCACCGCCTGGTTAACCCTTGCCTCCTCCGTTGGCTACGCCTTCGTGTACACCATGTATTTAAAGCGTGCCACGCCACAGAATATCGTGATTGGTGGTCTCGCCGGCGCCGCGCCACCCCTATTAGGCTGGGTGGCCGTGACCGGAGAGATTCATCACAATGCCCTGCTTCTCGTGTTAATTATCTTTGCTTGGACCCCGCCGCATTTTTGGGCTCTAGCGATACACCGCAAAGAGGAATACGCCAAAGCCAAAATTCCCATGCTGCCCGTGACCCATGGCGAGCGATACACCAAGATTAATATCCTGCTGTACACCGTTATGCTGATTGTTGTTACCACATTGCCCTACCTGACCGGTATGTTTGGCTGGCTGTATCTGGCAGGCTCATTGCTATTGGGCGCTCGCTTCCTGTATTGGGCCACTGTTATGTGGTTCGACAAAGACAGTGGTATGAAAACCTTCCGATTCTCAATTATTTACTTAATGGTTCTGTTTGCCTTGATGCTAGTGGACCATTACCTGATCGAAAAAGTACTTTATATAGCGTAAAGCTGACACATTCAGCTCATCAGTACGTAAGTTTAAAACCGGCGGCGTCACTAACAGCGAAGCCAACAGCGTAATAAAGGACAGAAAAATGGAACAGAAAGTAGCGATTCGTCGAACCGTAATCATGGTTGTAGCCTTTATATTGCTCGTGGTTTACGGCTTTATTTGGCGCATGAATCAACCGGTCACCATGAATGACGACCAACTGCGAGCTAATGGCGCCATTGTTTTGAATCAGCCAAGAATCTTCAGTGATTTCGAGCTCATCGATCACCGCGGCGAAGTGTTTAACATTGCGCGTATGCAAGATGTCTGGACCATGGTATTTTTTGGCTTTACCAACTGCCCGGATATCTGCCCCACGACCCTTGCGACACTAAACGACACCTACAGTAAGATGAAAGACAGCGAGAAGGAACGGTTGCAGATTGTAATGATCTCACTGGATCCCGAGCGCGATACCGTGGAAACGTTGGCCGAGTATGTGCCCTACTTCAATGAAGAATTTATTGGCGTTACTGGCAACAAGCACCTTATTCGTCGTTTAACCGCAGAGCTTAATGTCGCCTATAACAAGGTGCCCTTGGAAGGTGAAGATTACACGATGGACCACAGTACCCAGATGGTATTGATCAATCCCAAAGGCCACTATCATGGATTCTTTAAAGCGCCTCATATGGAAACCACCCTTCGCAGTACCTGGCGATCAATCTCCGCGACCTTCTAGAATGCGCGTACTAAGGTTTAGTTACGCTGCCTGAAACCCAGCGACAGCATAAACAGCAGCGCCGCGCATAACACCACAGCAGGCCCAGCTGGCGCGTCGGTATACCAGGATACGGCCAACCCCATCACCACACATACCATGGCAATAACACTGGCCGCCACGGCCATCTGTTCTGGGGTTTGGCTGACACGCCGAGCCGTTGCCGCCGGGATAATCAATAGAGCGGTTATTAACAGCACCCCGACAACCTTCATGGCAATAGCAATAACCAAAGCGGTCACCAGCATCAGAGCAGTGCGCACCAGAACCACATTAGTGCCCTCCACTGCCGCCAACTCAGGATCAACCGTAATATTGATCAGCTGCTTCCACAGCAGACCGAGCAATAGGAGTACTGCGGTCGCCACCCCATAAATAACCCAGAGATCATTGCTGGTTACCGAGAGTAAATCCCCAAATAATAATGACATCAGGTCGATTCGTACATCTGGTAGCAGGGAAATAACCACCAAGCCAGTCGCCAGTGCAGAGTGAGACAGAATACCCAGCAAGGTATCCAGAGATAAAATGCCCCGCTGTTCCAGATACACCAGCCCCAGCGCCATCAATAGCGGCACCGCCGTCACAGTAATACTCAGATTAATATCCAGTAGTACACCTAAAGACACGCCCAATAAGGCACTGTGAGCTAGGGTGTCGCCGAAATAAGCCATTCGTCGCCAGACCACAAAACAGCCCAGAGGCCCCGCCACCAATGCGACACCGAGTCCAGCCAACAGGGCATAGAGTAAAAAATCAATCATGTTGGCAGCCCTCCCCGTGTCTGTGCACACCATCCGCATCCAGCACCTCACCATGCAGGCTGTGGTTATGATCATGGTTGTGGGCATAGATAGCAGTCTGGCCAAAGATATCCAAATAAGCGGGATCCTGAGTAACCTGTTCCGGGCGGCCCTGACAGCAGATATGATGATTGAGACAGATAACCTGGTCTGTTGCCGACATAACGATATGTAAGTCATGGGAAACCATTAGCACAGCGCAGTTCAGGGTCTTGCTCAGCTCGCTAATCATCTTATATAGGGCATTCTGACCATTAACATCCACACCCTGCACTGGCTCATCAAGCACCAATAGATTGGGTTTACGTAGAATCGCCCGCGCTAATAGGGCCCTCTGTACCTCACCACCAGACAATTTCTGAATAGGCGTCGCCGCCAGATGGCTAATACCAACTAGGGCAAGCGCCTCGTGGCAGGCATCATGTGACATATTGGCTAGCTGTAAAAAACGGCAGGTAGAGATAGGCAGCGTAGGGTCAATATTGAGTTTTTGTGGCATATAACCGATCCGCAGATCCTGCGCAGAGACTACAGAGCCCGAATCTGGCTCAATCAAGCCCAACACAATCCGTACTAGGGTCGACTTGCCCGCGCCATTGGGGCCAATTAATGTGGTAATTTCTCCTGGATTCACCACCAAAGAGATGTTTTGCAGCACATTCTGGCCCTGAAAGGCCTTGTTCACGCCATTTAAGCTAATTAGTGGCTTATTCATCATTTGGATTCATTCTCGGTGCTGGCACATTGTGGACAGAGACCAAAAAGCTCAAGTGTCTGGGACTGTAATGTAAAATTGGCCTTATCACTGGCCGTCTGCAGCAGATCATTGATCGACGCATGAGCCACCTCGGCCGCGCTACCGCAGTTATTGCAGATCATAAATAGATTACTATGATCGCTATTGGGGAAAGGACAGCCAATATAGGCATTTAAAGAGGCAATTCGATGGATCAAGCCAAGCTGCAGCAGAAACTCAATGGCCCTATATACAGTCGGTGGTGCAATTGGTTTATCCAGCATCGTCGCCAGCTGATCCTGAAGCTGATAGGCCCCCAGAGGCTGATGGCTTTGCCAGAGTAGCCGCAATACCGCCTCACGAGTAGGCGTCATCCGGGCTTTGCGCTCGACGCAGAGATCCAAGGCACGCGTTAGGGCAGCATTAATACAGCGCCCGTGATCGTGGGCCTGATGGACTAAGCGTGAATTTGTCAGCATAAAAGATCGGCTTTAATAAAGTGTTACGTTATAATATAACATTAAAAGAAATGATTGAACCCCTTCGGCACTATTTGACGTTTGAATTAGAAGCGAATGGGACGATATAAAATTTTTATGAGTAAACTATGAAAGAAAAGATACAGTATAACGTTTTAAGCCTATTTTTGGCCCTGCCTCTAATGCTGATTATGGTGCTGTCTACAGTGGGCGGTTCCTTCGCTAGTGCCCAGAGCGTAGAGTCTTCACTACCACTGGTTATTCCTACCATTAAACCCTTGGCGATCATTGCCAAATCCGCCCTGGGC
>CAJJAS010000028.1 GCA_905182245.1 gamma proteobacterium HTCC2207
CACCAAAGAACAGGCACAGCAAGCAGCAGAACAATTAAGTGAGACACCCGATGGCAAACAAATTAATTACTGGGTACGTTCGATGAGGTCGCTTCTTGATGCAGTCGTCAAATAGCCAGTCCATTAGTCAGCGCCTGAAGGCCATGGCCGACTCTGACCGTCATTCCCGCAATGCAGCAACGAAAGAAGATACGGTGGCTAAAGCGCCCTTGAGTGTAGATTATCAGCAATTAAGCCAACAGCTGTCGGGTCTTATCAATGGCGAGAAAGATCGGGTTGCCAACCTAGCAAACTGTTCCGCATTACTCTGGCAAGAGCTTGGCAATATTAATTGGGTGGGCTTCTATCTACTTAAGCGCAACAAATTAGTACTGGGACCCTTTCAGGGCAAGCCAGCCTGTTCCCGCATTGAATTGGGTGCCGGTGTCTGTGGCACCGCGGCACAGATGCTTAAAACAATTATTGTTGCAGACGTGCATCAGTTTCCGGGCCATATTGCCTGCGACCTAGCCTCCAAGTCAGAGATCGTGTTGCCAATTATTAATGAGGGTAAGCTAGTAGGATTGTTGGATATCGACAGTCCAGAGACAGATCGCTTTGATCATCATGACCAGCAGGGCCTCGAGTTAATCATTCAGACACTGCTGCCACATATTTAAGAGATTAGATTTTTAATAATGACGCTTTTCGGGGAAACATAATGGTCATCGGAAAACTGCTCCAGCCCCACCTTATTTTTAAGGCGTTCAAATACACGGTCTATGCACTGTTGTCAGTCAACATCGCGTTATTTTTCCAAGAAGAGATGCTCGCGACTGAGCAAACCTTTAGTCAGGGCATTAATCTCGTGGATATTATTCAGGGGTTTGCGGCCACTATTGATACCGCAGCCTGGGTATTATTATTACTGTTATTCGAATTAGAAACCTCCGTTCTATCTGACGATACTCTCCGTAAAACCAAAGTAAAAGTCGCCTTTATTGGCCTGCGTGTTTTTAGCTATGGTTTTATTGGTTATGCGTTTTACGGTTACTTCAGCAAGATGCTACTTACCTACAATATCTCCCCCTTCGCCGTGGATGACCTCTGTGCGCTGGTGGGGCAGGGTTATGCCAGCATAGTCACTCTAGATGAATACCCATTGCTGGATGCACAGAGCTGTGCGGTGTTGGCAGATCAGGGGCTATTTCAACTTAATGGTCAGCAGGTATTAGGCAGTGCATCTGACTGGGTTTCGATTCAATGGCTGGCTTGGGTCGATGTGATTAACTCGGCAACCTGGGTGGCAGTGGTGATTATTCTAGAAGTGGATGTCTGGCTACAATTGCGTGGACGCCTGCAGGGCAGCATTGTCTCAGCGAGTAAAATAATAAAGCTGTTTCTCTACAGCATACTGTTTGCCGCAGCAGCCTACTGGGGGCTGCTGGGAGACTTCCTAGATTTTTGGGATGCGTTTATGTGGCTGGTTGCCTTTGTGTTTATTGAAATGAATCTCTTTCAATGGCAGGCAGAAACTGACGAAGCCGCAGAGAATTCTGTTTAACTCACCGCGGCAATATTGACTTGAATTAATTAGAAATAATGGCCAGTGTCAGTTTCGAGATACAGGTCAACTTACCCTCATCATTGGTGAGGCGAATCTCCCAGATATGCGACCGACGACCCAGATGTATAGGTCTCGCCGTACCAGTGACCAGTCCGCTAGAAACGGGACGCAGATGACTAGCACTCACTTCTTGACCCAGACATTTGCTGGTTGCAAAGTCGATTACATGCGCGCCGGCAATACTGCCAAGGCTCTCTGCCAGAACCACATTAGCACCGCCATGAACCACGCCGTAAGGCTGAAACGTTCTCGCGTCAGCGGGCATGGTGCCGGTGATATAGTCATCGCCAACTTCCGTCATCAAAATTTCCAGATGTTCGCCAATGGTGCCTTTGTTCATCTGGTTGTTAATTATGTCTAGGTCGGGCTTACGGTGCCAAATACTACTCATTACAGATCCTTAGGTTTTCAAGCGCTTATGCTTACTTCTTGTGGGTGACGCGTCATCTCCTTTGCGCTTAATAAAGTCCTCGTGATACTCGGTGTAGCTGCCTTCAAAAAACACCACATCGCCATTATCTTCGTAGGCCAGTGTGTGGGTCGCAATACGATCCAGGAACCAGCGATCGTGCGAGATAACCATCACGCAGCCAGGAAATGACAGCACCGCTTCTTCAAGGGCACGCAATGTTTCAATATCCAAATCGTTTGAGGGCTCATCGAGCAGCAGTACGTTAGCACCCTGCTTCAAGGTATTGGCCAGATGTAAGCGACCTCGTTCACCACCGGAAAGTTCGCCGACACGTTTTTGCTGATCGGAGCCTCTAAAGTTAAAGCGACCAGCATAGGCCCGCGATGACACTTCGTAGTTACCGATTTTAAGCATATCGTGGCCGCCGGAAATGGCTTCCCAAACATTCTGACTATCGTCGAGATTTTCACGACCCTGTTCAACATAGGCAACCTTAACGGTCTCGCCCAGGGTTACGGTACCGCTATCCGGTTGCTCGGTGCCGGCAATCATACGGAACAGCGTCGACTTACCTGCGCCGTTACCACCGATAATACCCACCACTGCGCCCTTGGGAATCGACAGCGACAAATTATCAATTAACAGAT
>CAJJAS010000029.1 GCA_905182245.1 gamma proteobacterium HTCC2207
GCCTGCACTAATCGCAAAGTTAGCCCACATACCTAAAATATGCAGGTTACTGCTACTAGTAGCAGCCCCGCCATGGTGTTGGCTGGGAGCGATCGCATCAATGGGTACATAGTATTTCAGTAACAGGCTGTAAGCGGCTAGGGCAGCCACAGCGACTAAAATACTGTAATGCCTAGAGAGGGTAATGGCGGCCACACTGATGGGAATCAAATAGTAGGAAATAAACGGATTGGAGGCACCTCCACTGAAGTACAGCAGCACCGAAAAAAATAGGATATCGGCGAGCAGGTGAATAAAGAATTCATTGTCAGTAATGGGCACCGGCATACGACTGCGCTGCCAGGTTGCTGCGGTGACCGATGCGTAGATAGCCAGCACTATCGCAATTGCATCAGCAGGGAGGCCGATGGGATTGAACGCGGTAAAGTAGACTAATGCGAGAATCTGGCCCAGCAGTGCGACACCGCGAATTAAACTGAGGCGGCTAAGATTTTCTCGGGCGGCGGAATAGGTCTGTGGAGGTCGGCTCTGTATCATCCGCAAATGGTATCAGAAATGCCCAACAGGCTGTGCGTCAAATTGTCGCAAGCGACGGCGTCTTGTTAGTGGTGGTAGGGCCGCAAAGGGGTTACCATGGCGCCAAATTGGCTTACAGAGCACTACAGCATGCACCCACTATCTGATGACCTACAAGAAAACCTTGATCGACTCGTTGTTGAGAGCCTTGAAAATGGCTGTATCTGGGGCTTGAAAGATAACGATGATAACTGGGCGCTGGTTGGTTCGACGGACAATGACACCATTGATGTTATACCCTTTTGGTCGGCTCTAGAATTGGCTCAGGCACTGTGCACAGGCGACTGGGATGTGTACAAACCCGTGGCAATCGAGATGGAAGAGTTTCTTGATGACTGGCTGCCAGGTATGCATGCAGATGTGTTGATGGTTGGCATCAACTGGAATGTAGAGCTTGAAGGCCAAGAAATGGAACCCTTAGATGTACTGGAAGAATTTGAAGCCGAGTTGGATTAAATCCTTACTGCAAAAATAGTATAAAAAACCGTCATCTTTAAAAAGACCAAAGAATTAGAGTGAATAATGTTTTTAAAACCCTTCCATAGCAGTCATCAAAACACAGTCATTATCAGCGCAGAGCAGGGCAGTAGTTTTGCTAAATCCGTCAGTAATGATTTCAATCCCATTCACGATGTCGACAGCAAGCGCTTTTGCGTACCTGGAGACTTATTGTTTGCGTTAGTGTTGCAGCGTTATGGACTCAGTCAGGAAATGTCGTTTAATTTTTCTGGCATGGTCTCGGCAGATACAGAATTGCTGTTCCCTGAGTCTCCAGGTGAGAGTTTTGAAATTCTTGATAGTCGTGGAAAATGTTATTTGCAGGTGAGCCGCAGCGGCGAGTCGACCCATGATTTGGCAGTGATCGAGCAGCTAGTGCGCAACTATGTGTTTTTCTCTGGGCAGAATTTTCCCTATATTTTGCAGCCACTAATG
>CAJJAS010000030.1 GCA_905182245.1 gamma proteobacterium HTCC2207
CGCATGCAGTCCATGTCATCACCGCGACGAACAATCTCTCGCTCGGGGCCATCCATGTGCACTATGCGCTCATAGGTTTGCCCGTCACGCACGATGTGAACCACTTTAACGCTGGTTAGATTACCGCGAAATTCGTAGGTAAATAGACCTTTGTAGCTTAATTCTTTAGAGGCTTTGGCCATACGGGCCATAAGATCATGGGCGGAGTCCATGGGTTCAGCAAATAAAGGCCCATGCACAAAAACGGCGGCTATAAGAGCCGCCAGTTTTATATTTTTTAACACTTTAACCAACATCTTGATGGTTTATCCTGTTTGGAATCTGTGGTGTTGAAACTCAGTCATCGCTAGAGCCTTCAGCGCCCTTAACATAGGAACTAGCTCCATCGCTCTTGGTAACCCGAGCAAATGGCAACATACCCTGATTACTGTTTAACGCTGCATGGCTACTGTGTTTAAGCATAATATCATTAAGATAGGCACGAAGCTCTTGCTCTGAGTACTGCTGATTCAGCACAGGTCTAACCTGTATTGCTGGCATCACAGGCTGCTGCGAAACTCGGTTATTACCGCCAGCACTCACGGTGCGAGCCTGAATGTTAGGCTGAAAACCAGAGGGGAACTGAATAGCAGGGCCGGTATTTTGCTGCGCAGCATCAACCGCTACTTCGGCAAACTGAACCGCGTCTGAGCTGCTAGGCGCCACAGTATTAAACTGCTGCATGCCCAAAACTGCCACCATGGCTACAGAGGCTGCAATGGCGAAGCGCCCTGCAGAACCGGCGAATCTTTGAATGGGGTTAATGCGATGAGTCTCTTCCTCATCGATGGCGGCTGAAATAGCCGCGGAGAAATCTATATTGGCAACAGGGTCTCCAGACATTACCGAAGACGCCATATGGTAGCGCTGCCATTTGCTTAGCACGCTATCCTTAGCGCCAGACTCAGTACCTACTTCCTTGAGGATTCGATGGGTTTCAAGCTCCGTGCTCTCTCCGTCCATTAGTGCAGAAAGGGACTCGGCTAAACGCTCTTCGTGGTCGCTCATTTATTTTCCTCAATCCTATTAATAAGTTGTATTGCTAAAAACTTCTGTGGGGTATGACCGGTGCTTTTTCAAAAGGTTCACCAATCTCTTAACTACCGTCCATTAATTGCAAAACTCGGCTGTCTATTGACTCTCTCCCGCGGAAAATTCGCGACCTTACCGTACCCACGGGGCAATTCATCACCGCCGCGATATCTTCATAACTCAGACCTTCATATTCGCGCAATGTCACCGCGGTGCGTAGGTCTTCAGGTAATTCTTCAATAGCGGTATTAATCACTGCCTCAAGCTCATCACGAAACAGTTGGTTCTCCGGCGTACCCACGTCTTTTAAGCGGTCACTGCCAGAATAATACTCGGCATCAGCCAAATCCACATCGGATAGAGGTGGCCTTCTGCTGCGCGCAACCAGATAATTTTTCGCCGTATTTACGGCAATTCTGTAGAGCCAGGTATAAAACTGGCTGTCGCCACGAAATCGCGGCAGTGCACGATAGGCTTTAATAAACGCTTCTTGGGTGACATCGCTCACCTCATGGCTATCGCGAATAAACCGCCCCACTATTGCATGCACCTTGTATTGATATTTGAGCACCAATAAATCAAATGCTCGCTTATCGCCTTTTTGGACTCTAAGCACTAGCTGCTGATCTGTTGGTTCAGTTTTAGTTTCCGTCATGTAGCAATCCGTTTCCCAACCCTATGGGTTATATTTTTATCGCTGAGAAATCACAGCTATCTGCGACTACCATTCTCGTAATCACCCTAGACAGACCCACTATCATCCGATTAGTTCGCCTATTTCGTTAGCTAGATTTCGGCGCTTATACTATCATGCGAATCCGATTTTGTGTGGCGATCCAATGAAACAAACCCATGTCTACGATGTTCTCGTTATCGGCAGCGGCGCTGCTGGCCTAACCCTCGCTTTGCAGCTCGAAAAGCATCTGCGCGTTGCCCTTATCAGCAAAGCCGCTTTAACCGGTGGCGCTTCCTGGTATGCCCAGGGTGGCATTGCTGCGGTGTTTGATGAAAACGACAGTGCCGACGCCCATGTTGCAGACACATTGGTCGCCGGTGCTGGCCTATGCCACGAAGACGCTGTGCGTTTTGTGGTTGAAAATGGTCCAGATGCCGTCAATTGGCTAATCAATCAGGGGGTCGCTTTCACCAAGAACGATGATCAGAAAAACTATCACCTGACTCAAGAAGGTGGCCACAGCCACAGACGTATATTGCATACCGCCGACGCCACAGGTAAAGAAGTTACCGGCACCTTAGCCGACCAAGTAATCGCTGCCGACAATATCGACATCTACGAACAACATTGCGCCGTTGACCTGGTTACTCAGGCCGACAGTGATTCCCGCAGAATTCGCTGCACCGGCGCTTACATCTTGGATATCGAGCAAGATGCTGTGTCCCTGTTCCAAGCCAAGAATGTTGTGCTGGCCTCTGGCGGCGCCAGTAAAGCCTACCTCTATACCAGTAACCCCGATGGGGCCAGCGGTGATGGCCTAGCGATGGCCTGGCGTCGTGGCTGTCGCGTGGCCAACCTCGAGTTTAATCAGTTTCATCCAACCTGCCTCTACCATCCCAAGGCTAAATCATTTTTGATTACCGAAGCCCTGCGCGGTGAAGGTGCAGTGCTGCGCCTACCCGACGGCAGCCGCTTTATGGAAAACTTTCACCCAGACGGCGAACTTGCCCCTAGGGATGTTGTGGCCCGAGCCATTGACCATGAAATGAAGCGCCTTGGCAGCGACTGCCTGTATTTAGATATTAGCCATAAACCCGCCGAGTTTATTACCGAACACTTTCCAACCATGTACGAACACTGTTTGGAATTCGGCATAGATATCACCACCGACCCCATTCCCGTGGTGCCAGCCGCGCATTACACCTGTGGCGGCGTGCTGGTGAATAACTTTGGTCAAACCGACCTGATTAACCTGTATGCCATCGGTGAAAGTGCCTTTACCGGCCTCCATGGCGCCAACCGCATGGCCAGTAACTCGTTGCTTGAATGCTTGGTCTACGCGCGCTCGGCAGCAGCCGAAATTAATCGGCTGACACCCACTATTAGCGAGCCGGACAGTATTGCCGACTGGGATGAATCTCGGGTTAGCTCTTCTGATGAAGATGTAGTGATCTCTCACAACTGGGATGAACTGCGACGATTTATGTGGGATTACGTCGGTAT
>CAJJAS010000031.1 GCA_905182245.1 gamma proteobacterium HTCC2207
TTTCATTGCTATCTGCATGGTCAGCGTTAACCCAGCGTTCATCCGCCAGTGTAATACTCACATTGCTCCAGTCTAATGAACACTGGGATAGCAGATGAAAAAATCCCATAGGCGTTCTGCCACCAGATACCACCAAAGACGCTGAACCCGTCGCGGCAATATCGGCAGCCAAC
Source organism: gamma proteobacterium HTCC2207 (assembly GCA_905182245.1). Taxonomy (GTDB): domain Bacteria; phylum Pseudomonadota; class Gammaproteobacteria; order Pseudomonadales; family Porticoccaceae; genus HTCC2207. The sequence goes on from CAJJAS010000031.1 coordinate 174, forward strand.
AGCTTAGCCACCTTTTCAGATAGTTCGATATCCAATGCCGAGGTGTTTTCAAATTCAACTAACGTCATCTCTACAGTCATACTATTTACCCTCGTACCAACTGCGACCATCATTCTCTATCAGAATCTCAGCCTTAGACGGCCCCCAAGAACCAGCACTATAAGATTTGGTGCCAATCTTTTTATCATCCCAGGCATCCAATAAGGTATCGCACCAGTTCCAAGATGCTTCAATTTCGTCACGGCTAACAAACAACCACTGATCGCCTTTAATCACCTCAAGGAACAGTCGCTCATAAGCATCCGGAATTCTCGAATCTCCAGAAGAATCAAAGAAATCCAAATTTAAGCTACGCTTTTCAAGACCCAGGCGCTCTTTCAAGCTGTGTTTTTTAGACACCATCTCCAGCTGAATACCTTCGTTTGGCTGCAGGTTTATCACCAGTCTATTGTTCGCTTCGCCGTCAGTCTCGGGAAATAATGAATGGGGATTATCTTTATAGGTAATCACAACCTGAGTAACTTTTTCCTGTAGTCGCTTTCCGGTGCGCAAATAAAACGGCACACCAGCCCAGCGCCAGTTATCGATCATAACTTTGAGAGCCACATAGGTTTCATTGTTACTGCTGTCGCTCTCCGAACCCTCTTCTTCCATGTAACCAACCACAGGCTCACCGGCAACCCAGCCAGCAGCATATTGGCCACGGACCGCCTGCGCGACAACATTGTCAGCAGTAATCGGGCTTAGAGCTCTGAGTAATTTAACTTTTTCAGCGCGAATCTCATCGGCTTGCAATGCATTGGGTGGCTCCATGGCGACCATACACAGTAACTGCAACAGATGGTTTTGTACCATGTCGCGAAGCTGTCCGACCTTGTCATAGTAGGACCAACGCCCTTCAATGCCGACGGTTTCAGCGACGGTAATCTGCACATGATCAATACAGCTATTGTCCCACTGAGAATTAATCATTCGATTGGCAAAACGCAGGGCGAGCAAATTCTGTACGGTTTCTTTACCCAGATAATGATCGATACGATAGATATTACGCTCGGTAAAGTACTGACCCACGGTATCGTTTACCGATCTAGAACTTTCTAAATCATCACCAATGGGTTTTTCTAGAACAATGCGCGACACAGAATTAACACAGTTCGCGTCATGGAGGTGCTTACAAATTGAACCATAGAGGCTGGGCGGCGTAGCCAGATAATAAATAATGGTACGCTTTTCAATGGCCCATTCATTTAATGCGGCAAACTCTTTCTTTTGCGCAAAGTCGACCTTGATGTAATGCAGACGACGGCTAAAACGCTTCCAAGCAGACTCGTCCCACTGCCCCTCTTTTGCGCCACTCTTAAGCTCTTCATGCATCTGCTCAATAAAGATCACGCTATCCATGTCCTGGCGGGCAACGCCAGCAATACGAACGCTATCGGTTAATAGACCCGCTCGATCTAACTCAAAAAGTGCGGGAAATAATTTACGCTTAGACAGATCGCCACGTGCGCCGAAAATTACCAGATCAATATTGCTGCTCATTTTAAACCTCTGTGTTTAAACCTTTATTTTTAATGAAAGGCACTTAATAAAAAACGTTTGATACCCAGTTTTTAATAGATGATTCTTTAAAAAAATAGCATTAGTCAATGTTAGCCCGCAAGAGCAACTGCTTCACGTGCCAACTTTTCAATCTCTGCCCAGTTTTTTGCCTGGATTAATTTTGGCTGTGCAATCCAAGAACCACCCACGCATAGTACGTTTGGTAGCGCTAAATAGGCCAAGACATTATGCAGGCCAATGCCGCCAGTCGGGCAGAATTTCACATCACTAAAGGGACCTGCCATAGCTTTCAAAACCGGCACACCGCCCGCAGCTTCAGCAGGGAAAAATTTAAAATCTCGGTGCCCATATTCTAAACCACGCATCAATTCACTCACCGAGGAAATGCCTGGCAGAAAGGGAACGGATGATTTTTGGGCGGCCTGCAATAACTTGTCAGTCGCACCGGGAGAAATCATAAACTGGCAGCCAATGTCTTCAGATAGTTTGATCTGCTGTTCATTACAGACAGTACCCGTGCCAACAATGGCGCCGGGAACATGCTTAATAATTTGTTTAATACCTTCAATGGCAGACTCTGTTCGAAGAGTCACCTCAAGTACTTTTAAACCGCCAGCCACCAATGCCTCTGCTAGGGGAACTGCATCTTCCACACGGTCTAAGGTAATCACTGGAATCACTGGATTACCAGCCAATAAATTGCGCACACATAACTCCTTTAAATTTGTTGTAGTTTCTTTGCTGCGCCGAGAAGACCCAGATTGCTACGAATAACGATATAAACCGGAATTGGCTGCAGGTAACTGACAAAACGACCCTTGTCTTCAAACTTGCTGCGAAAACCGCTGTTGATAAAAAATTCTTGAAAGCGAGGAATAACACCACCGGCGATATAGATACCACCCTTGGCACCCAGAGTCAGAGCCAAATTACCCGCCGCCGAACCCATGCCTTCGCAAAACATATTTAAGGTTTGCAGTGCCTTGGCATCTTCAGCATCTAAGGCTCCCGCAACTACTTCCGCCGGCGTTGTGAACACAGCATCAACACCTTCGATAGTGCACAGAGCCGTGTAAATATTCAGTAAACCCTTACCCGATAGCAGGCGCTCTAATGACACGCGGCCATAGATTTCCCGCAGGCAGTTAACCACGGCACTCTGCATCTCATCGATGGGCGCATAGTCAGCATGACCGCCCTCGGTATCCAGCACATGATAGCCATCTGAATGCTGAACCAATCCGGCAACACCAAGACCTGTGCCAGCACCCAAAATACCAATGGCCTTATCGGCAATCGGCGACTCTCCACCCACCTGCACTAGATCAGCCTCACCCAACTCGACAATGCCATGAGCCACGGCTTCAAAATCATTAATCACAGCCAGATGTTCACAGCCCAGGGCCTGCTTGAGGGATGTCTTGGTAAACTTCCAGTGACTATTAGTAAAGGCAATAACCTCGGTATCGGCAGGACAGGCAACCGCGAAGCAGGCATTAACCGGCGGATTATTCCAACCCGTTGCTTCGGCGATTTCTGCAAGCAGTCCGCCAATCAGACCAGCGAACTCTGGATACTCCTCAACAGAATAATGAAACTCATGCTCACTCTCCAACTGCCCTTCGAGCACCGCTGAAAAACGCGCATTGGTGCCGCCAATATCAGCGACAAGATTCCATCGTGGGTTACTAGAAGCATCCTGAAGTCCGCTCATGGATTAATCCTCGCCAAACAGGTACGAAGCGCCCCGCTCTGCATTACTAAT
>CAJJAS010000032.1 GCA_905182245.1 gamma proteobacterium HTCC2207
ACTTGTGGCATCGATGGTGCCCTGAAACATTTCCCGATAATACAGCAGCTGATGCCGGGTATCTAACAACAGTACGACAAAGACCTCGCGCTTGAGGTCACGGAGTTGAATGGCTAGATAATCCCTGACATGACTAGGCTTGGTAAATACAGGCTTATCAGTCAACTCTTCTTTTAAATAGCGCGTAGTCAACTCGCGGCAGGCATGGAGTTGGGAATATTTAGCGGGGCCCAGGCCTTTGCCTGCGCAAAACAGATCCTGGTCCGCACTCAGCAGCGGCCCAATACCACCAAATTCATCCAACAAATTGCGGGCGAGATCAATTGCCGTAATGCCGGGCAGTCCCGTACGTAAAAATATTGCCAGTAATTCAGAATCTGAGAGTGCGGACGCACCCCTCAATAGAAGCTTTTCCCTGGGTCGCTCTTCCTTCGGCCAGTGGCTTATAGCCATAGTGACTCCTCATTTATGACTACAGAATTCCTTCTCATGATGTTATCTTACAAGCCTTTATATGGCCTGTCTGGACGATTAATGAGTACCCTATCAAACAAACGGATAATTCTTGGCGTTACCGGTGGCATTGCCGCCTACAAAAGCGCCGAGGTTGTTAGACGACTCCAGGATCAGGGCGCCGAAGTGCGCGTAGTCATGACGCCAGCCGCCAGTGAATTTATTCGACCGCTAACCATGCAAGCCCTATCAGGACATCCCGTACACAGTGATTTATTGGATTCAGAAGCCGAAGCTGGCATGGGCCATATTGAACTGGCGCGCTGGGCAGACCTTCTATTAATAGCCCCAGCAAGTGCTGATTTTATTGCCAATATGGTTCACGGCAAAGCCGACAGCCTGCTCGGAGCCATTCATCTGGCAACCCCAGCAAAGGTAGCCGTGGCCCCAGCGATGAACCAAGCCATGTGGAGCCATCCCGCCAGTCTCGCCAATATCGAAGCACTCGAACAGCGCGGTGTCACTATGATTGGGCCAGACGAAGGTATTCAAGCCTGTGGAGATGTTGGTCCCGGAAGAATGGAACAACCCGATAGTATTGTCAGTAAGGTTAGTAGCATGTTTCAAAATGGGCTGCTCGCAGGCAAAAAAGTAGTGATTACTGCAGGTCCAACCCGAGAAGCCCTGGATCCAGTACGCTATATCAGCAATCACAGCTCCGGCAAGATGGGCTTTGGTCTGGCCGCCGCCGCTGTCGAGGCAGGTGCCGAGGTAACCCTCATTTCCGGGCCAGTGGCGATTACGCCGCCTGAGCGCTGTAAGGTTATATCCATTGTTTCTGCCCAAGATATGCTCGACGCGTCTTTAGCTACCGCCACTGGTGCCGATATATTTATAGCAGCGGCCGCAGTTGCCGATTATCGCGCCAGTACTATCGCCGACCAGAAAATTAAAAAACAGGGCGATAGCATGACCATTAGTCTGGAGAAAAATCCAGATATTGTCAGTGCCGTGGCTCTGGCCAACCCAAATTTATTTGTGTTGGGGTTCGCTGCAGAGACTCAGGACGTAGAAGCCTATGCCCGAGAAAAATTACAGCGCAAGAACCTAAGTGCAATTATCGCGAACGATGTTTCACGCACGGATGTCGGCTTTAATGCCGATGATAACGAGGTCAGCTGGATTGACCGCTCATCTTCAGTGGTATTTAGCAAAAGGAGCAAGGCGCAGTTAGCACGGGATATTATCGAGCATTTAGCCAAAGGCCATTTTCACTAAGCCAGTATTTGCCCTCAATAATTACCCCCAGTGACTGAGTTACTAATTACAGTGAATGTAAAAAGATTCTTTTCAGAAATTCGTGATGACAAAGTGATTGGCCGCAGCATTATTGTCGCCCTCGCTCTGCTGGCCATAGCTGCTGCTCTCTGCTGGCAGCTGGTGATGGTCGACGCGCGATCGAAAGCCGTGAATGTCCATTTCGGCCTTAATATGAAGATCGCCGCCAGTCGCGTCGATACCTACCTCGACAATTATCACCAACAGCTCGAAAAACTTGCCAATCAACCTGATATAGCCCAAGACTTTGCCGCTGCAAATAATGCCGCCCTGGACAACAGAGAGCTAAGCGCAGCCATAATAATTACCGATGCTGAATCTATTCGCTACATTGATCGGGACAGACTGCGCCACAAAGACAACCTTAGTTTTACTGCGGTACAGATGATCCAGCAATCAGTGCGCGGCGACTCGGTCAGCCCCAGAGCAATCAAAATTAACGGCCAGTGGAAAGTACTAATTAGCAAAACCCTAAAGACTACAGAGCTTGGCGCTAAGGCAGATTCCTTTGGCGTTATTCTCGTGCAGCTGCCGATCACAGGGCTGCGTTTTGCCCTCAGCGCGGTGGATGTTTCCAAAGGCAGACTACAGCTACTACAGCAGGTACCTAACAGACCAAATACAGTATTGCTAACCATCGGCGACTCGCCAAGTCCGGGTGCAGCGCAAGTACTTACTTCAGCTGAAATGCCCGCATTGTTTGACACAGAGAACCCAATTTGGAAAATAAACTTCCTCCCATCTGCCAGCCTTATTCGTACCATTGAAGATGGGTTGCCTCCCTTTTGGCTACTATTTTCCTGTGCTTCCGGCACTGTACTACTGCTTCTGTATCTATTCGCCAGTTACCGCATCGGTCGCAGATCCCTGATCACCGATATTTTTATAGAAGAACACAACGCCAAAGATGCGCTCTTTGCCGCGGCCGATGATCAAGACCTAGAGTTGCTCGAGGACCCTGAAGAACTGCAGTATGAGGAGCCTCAGCTTGAGATTAAGGAGCCTCAGCCAGATGAAGAGCCTACGCCAGAAACCATCAACCTAGAGCCCGAAGCAGAGCAAGTTTCCGCAGAAACACCACTGAGTAGTGAAGAGCCTCAGCTTGAGACTGAAGAGCGCCAGTTTGAGATTGAAGAGCCTCAACTCGAAACAGAAGAGCCCCAGCTAGAAACTGAAGCGCCTCAGCTCGAAATAGTGCCAGCGGCAGCACCCGAACAGCCAAAGCCATTTGTACTGCCCGATGTTGTCTTCCGCGACTACGATATTCGCGGCATCGCCGACAGCCAGATCACCCCAGAATTTGCATTAAGACTTGGCAAAGCTATCGGCAGCATTATTCTGCAAAATGGCCATACCGCTATTTATATAGGCCGTGACGGCAGACTCAGCTCGCCACAGCTTGCCGAAGCGCTAGAAGCGGGACTCTTATCGACGGGCTGTAATGTGATTAACCTGGGTGAGATAACCACCCCCGTGCTCAACTTTGCGGTCCATCATTGCGGCCAGTCCAGCTGCGGCATCATGGTAACCGCCAGCCACAATCCCGCAGTTTATAATGGCTTTAAAATTATTATTCAGCGTCAGGTAATCTCAGGCAAAGCATTGCAGCTATTAAAGCCCATGCTGATGGCCGAGAAATTTACCGAGAGCGAAAGCGGGCAGTCGTTGTCACGGGACATCATTTCCCAGTATGTTCGCCACATTGTCGAAAACAGCTCGATCGACCGCTCCTTCCGACTGGTAATTGATGCTGGTAACTCCGTTGCCGGTCCCGTGGCGTTAAAGCTGTTTGATAGCCTCGGCTGTATGGCCTTTCCCATTAACTGCGAGGTCGATGGTTCGTTCCCCAACCATGAACCCAATCCTGCCGATGAGAAAAACCTTAAGCAGTTAATCTCCAAGGTCAAAGAGGTGAAAGCCGATCTTGGTTTAGCCTTTGACGGAGATGGCGATCGTCTGGTGGTTATCTCCGGCAAAGGGGAAATAATCTGGCCCGATCAGTTGATGATGATTTTTGCCCGAGATATTCTAAAGCGCAATCCAGGCGCCGATATCGTCTTTGATGTGAAAAGCAGCAAGCGTTTGGCCGAGATGATCCGCAAGCATTCCGGTCGCCCGGTTATGTGTAAGACCGGTCACTCCCATGTTCGAAAAGCCGTGCACCACAATAAGGCTCCCCTCGGTGGCGAGTTTAGCGGCCATATCTTCTTCAACGATCGCTGGAAAGGATTTGATGACGGCCCCTACGCCGCCACTCGCCTGCTCGAGGTGCTATGCTCACAGCGCGACAGTGCCGAAAAGACTCTCGACCAAATCATTGCCAGCTTTGATCCCAGCAGCTTTACCTCAGAGATATTGATTCCGGTGCCGGATGATGAAAAATTTGAGCTGATACAAACATTACTGTCCGGCTGTCAATTTGGCGGCGCTCAGATCATCAGCTTAGATGGCCTGCGAGCAGAATACCCCTATGGTTGGGGACTCATCAGAGCCTCCAATACCTCAGCCAACTTGACCCTGCGCTTCGAAGCAGACGATGATGCTAGCCTGGAACAGGTCAAGCAGGCCTTCCGTAGGGAATTACTACCCTTTATTAACCAAATAGAAGACTATATTTAACTATGTCACTGAGTCGTAAAGAAGCACAGACTACCGCACAGGTTATCTCCCGTGCGCTTCCCTATATCCAGCGTTTTGCAGGCAAAACAGTGGTCGTTAAATATGGCGGCAACGCCATGGTTGATGATGGCCTCAAAGAAAGCTTTGCCCGAGATATCGTGTTGATGAAAGCCGTGGGTATCAATCCCGTGGTTGTCCATGGCGGCGGCCCGCAGATTGGTGAGCTGCTTGAGCGACTCAATATTAAGTCAGAATTTGTCGATGGTATGCGTGTCACCGACAGCAAAACCATGGACGTGGTTGAGATGGTCTTAGGCGCCACTATCAACAAAGAGATTGTTAACCTGATCAGCAGTGCCGGTGGCAGAGCCTTCGGCGTAACCGGCAAAGATGGCCAGCTAATTCGCGCTAAAAAAATGCGTGTGTCACACAAGACGCCAGAAATGTCAGCACCAGAAATTATTGATATTGGCCACGTGGGTGAAGTTGAATCCATCGACAAGTCAGTCATCGATATGCTCGTCCAAGGTGGCTTTATTCCCGTTATAGCACCCATAGGCGTTGGCAAGAATGGTGAATCCTACAATATTAATGCCGACCTGGTCGCAGGCAAGGTTGCTGAAGTATTAAAAGCAGAAAAACTGATGCTGCTGACCAATGTGTCAGGGCTGCAAGACAAGCAGGGTAACGTGCTCACCGGTCTGAGTATTGACCGCGTAGACGAACTGATTGCCGACGGCACCATTTATGGCGGCATGCTTCCCAAGATTTCCTGCGCCTTAGAGGCCGTTAAATCCGGTGTCCCCTATGCCCATATTATTGATGGCCGTGTGAATCACGCGGTCATGCTAGAAATCTTCACCGACGAAGGTGTCGGCACACTTATTACCAACCAAGAATTAGCAGGAGAATCCTGATGGCAGGCAAAAGAGGTTCTCGAGCACAGGAAATACTTCAGGCTCTAGCGCGTATGTTGGAAGCGTCCCGAGGCGGACGTATCACGACCGCGGCACTGGCGGCAGAAGTCGGCGTTTCAGAAGCGGCGCTGTATCGGCACTTTCCGAGCAAGACGCGCATGTATGAAGGCTTAATTGAATTTATTGAAGAAACAATTTTTGCCCGCGTGCGCAGTATTGTCAGCGACGAGCCCGATGCGGTTAATCAATGTTATCGGATTCTCAGCCTGGTACTGACCTTCTCAGAAAAGAACCCAGGAATTTCCCGCATACTCAACGGAGATGCTCTCACCGGAGAAACCGGTCGACTCCACGAACGTGTGGCGGTGTTTTTTGATCGCTTGGAATCTCAGTTAAAGCAGAGCCTGCGAGAAGCCGAACTCCGAGACGGTTTAAAGCTCAATGTATCCGTATCAGTGGCGGCGAATCTTATGCTGGTTAGTGCTGAGGGTAAGATCAGTCAATTTGTACGCACCGGCTTTAAGCAGCCGCCGACTCAGTATTGGGCCGAGCAATGGCCGCTCATTACGGCGCAGATGTTTGCTGACTAAGTAGCTCTCGGAATCGTTGTTCGTAGTATTGATAGAGGTCAGCGGTAGTGCGCTGATCTTGCTGTCGATCCGAGAGTAGCTGTTCTATTTCCTGCCTAGATTTTTGCACCTGTGCAATCTGAGCAAGAATGGATTGAGAGACAGGCTCCCCCGCCATTTCCATATTGACCGCCTCTTGAGCGATCTGATCTTCCCGAGTCATCAAGCCTTTGATGTTGCTGAGCAGGTGCTTAATATCCCGGGCCAACAACTCGAGCTTACGATTCTTTAAAACGCTTATTTCATCGACTTTACTAAAACTAGATAACAGGTACTGGTCCTGTTCGCTCTGTTCAGAGCTCTGAGATTGCAGGGGACGAGGACCCAACCGCTGCAGCACACGTCCCTGCTCATTAACGATGTCATAACCATTGGCAGCGGCTTCAGGCGACAGAGTATCGCTGGTCACCATAAGTCCGGCGCTGTCTTGGTAACGGTAAAGCTCTTTGGCGGCAACCCAGGGGGTCACCAACAATAATAGAAGCCAAACCGTTTTTATCATACGCCGTACTCTTTCCGATAAGTTTTAATCTCTTTAACCACTGTTTTCATGGTGGGCTCAGTTTTGAGATAGGTCAAAATGTCGTTCATATCAATAATGCTGATTACTGGAATAGAATACTGCTTCTCCACTTCCTGAATCGCTGACTTTTTCGAGGCTCCGCGCTCTTTGCGGTCCAGGCCTATTACCACGCCTGCCGCCTCAGCACCGGCCTGTTCAACCATTCCCATCACTTCTCGGATAGCAGTGCCTGCAGTAATCACGTCATCAATAATTAATACTCGACCTTCCAGAGGCGCTCCAACCAATGTGCCACCTTCGCCGTGACTTTTTGCCTCTTTCCTATTAAAACAGTATGGCACATCCATATCATGATGCTCGGCTAAGGCGACCGACGTCGCAGCCGCCAGAGCAATACCTTTGTACGCTGGGCCAAACAGCACATCAAACTTAATGCCCGAATCGATAATTGCCGCAGCATAACAGCGGCCCAAAATAGCCAGGGCCTTACCCTGATAGAATTCTCCCGCATTAAAAAAGTGCGGGGAAATCCGTCCAGACTTAAGTCGGAACTGACCAAATTTTAATGCGCCGCTATTGAGAGCATTATCGATAAACTGTGTTTTATAGGTCTTTTTCATAGGTCTAATTTAATTCCCAGTTAAATTTTTAGCTAACTCGTAGCCTACTCTTTATCAGTCTAAAGTCTGTCGCTTATTGCGCCAAAGCCATATTCTGAACCCGCACTAAATCGGCGATACCCTGTTTGGCTAGGTCTAACATACCGTTTAACTCTTCCGCACTAAACGGAGCAGCCTCAGCAGTACCCTGAACTTCAATAAAGCCGCCCTCGGCATTCATCACTACATTCATATCTGTCTCAGCATTGGAGTCTTCCGCGTAATCCAAGTCCAGCACAGGCGTCCCTTGGTAAACACCTACCGACACAGAGGCAATCATACTGACCAGCGGATCACTAGTGATTGATTTCTTGCGTTGCAAATGACGAATCGCATCAACCAAGGCAACCATGGCACCGGTAATAGAGGCTGTACGAGTGCCGCCATCGGCCTGGATTACATCACAATCAATATTAATCGTGAACTCACCCAGCTTCTTCATATCTATGGCGGCCCGCAACGAGCGACCAATTAAACGCTGAATTTCCTGAGTGCGGCCACTTTGCTTGCCCCGCGAAGCTTCACGGCCCATACGACTATTGGTCGAGCGTGGCAGCATGCCATATTCCGCCGTCACCCAGCCCTCACCTTTGCCGCGCAAGAATCGCGGCACACCAGGTTCAACACTGGCCGTACAGATCACCTTCGTATTACCGAACTCAACCAATACAGAGCCCTCGGCATGACAGGTAAAATCACGAGTAATCTTTACTTGGCGAAGTTGTTCTGGGCGTCTGCCGCTAGGTCTGTTCATAATGCGTATCCTGGAAAGTGAGATTGCTAAAAAATTTGCTGGAATTGTAGCAAATCTACCACCCAGTTAACCGCCTTTGTTACCATGGCGGCTCATAAATAGTTAGATTGGAAAGAATATGCCACGCAGCATGACCGCATTTGCCAGACATACCGTAGATTTCACCTGGGGATCAGTCTCCTGCGAACTGCGCTCGGTAAACCACCGCTTTTTGGAAACAGGCTTCCGCCTGCCAGAGACCCTGCGTGACGTTGAAATGCAGCTGCGTGAAATTGCCCGTAAGAAGCTAACCCGAGGCAAGGTCGATATCTCCTTGCAGGTCGCCTTTAATAATAGCGACGCGACTGTCAGCGCTGATATGGAACTGGCCAAGCGCTATATTGATATTGCCGAGCAGATGGCCGGGGAACTTAAGAATCCAGCGCCAATCTCGCCCCTGGAAATTATGCGCTGGCCTGGCATCCTTAAAGATCAAGATGTTGAAAGCGACAGCCTGCACAAAGGGGCTATACAAACCTTTAAAGAAACCGTGGA
>CAJJAS010000033.1 GCA_905182245.1 gamma proteobacterium HTCC2207
ATCCTCTGCGTTATCCTGCTCCTAGCACTGATAAGTTACTCATCAAGCGATCCGGGCTGGTCTCACACCGGATCACGAACCGACGTAAGCAACCTAGCAGGCCCCGCAGGCGCCTGGGTAGCGGACGTGTTCTACGCCTTATTTGGCGCCATGGCCTACCTGTTTCCCGTATTACTCGCGCTGCGTGCCGTACAGATACTGCGCACCTACTATCTGCGCGAAGCCGACAGCTTCGACTCCGTGACCTTTATTCTTCGGGTTATTGGCTTTGTGCTGGTAATGATCAGCGCCACCTCATTGGCCAGCATCCAATATGGCGAACTCGCCACCGATTACCCCATAGGTATAGGCGGCATACTTGGCAGCAAAATAGGCGAAGCTACACTCGCCGTGTTTAGCTACACCGGCAGCACCATTATTCTGTTGGCCCTGTTTCTCTTTGGCCTCACTGTATTTGCCGATATCTCCTGGATACGCATAATCGACCAACTCGGCCGGTTTACCCTCGGTAGCATAAACAGATTCCGCATGTTTATGAGCGAGCGTAAAATTCGTGTTCAAGAAAAGAAGCAAGCAGACGCAGCCGTAAATCAGCGCATCGCCAAAGTCGAAACAGTCGCCAAAAGTATCAAAGACCGCATACCCCCGACTATCGTCGCGCCAAAAGCCAAGCCTATTATCAGCCCCAGAATCGAACGGGAAAAGCAGCAGACCTTATTTACCGACAGCGAGCTCGTTGGCACCTTACCGCCGATTAACTTGCTCGATCCCGCCGACAAAAACGAAAACACCGGCTACTCGGCAGAATCTTTAGAGCACCTGTCACGCCTACTAGAACTCAAGCTCCTAGACTTCGGCATCAAAGCCGACGTTGTTGAAGTACTGCCCGGCCCCGTGGTTACAAGATTTGAAATCCAGCCAGCAGCCGGTGTAAAAGTCAGCCGTATTAGCGGCCTCGCCAAAGATTTAGCCCGTTCCATGGCCGTGATCAGCGTTCGAGTCGTAGAAGTCATTCCCGGTAAATCCGTCGTCGGCATCGAAATACCCAACGAAAAACGCGAGATGGTGCGTCTCAGCGAAGTACTTTCATCAGAAGCCTACGATCGCTCCAGTTCGCCACTCACATTAGCCCTGGGCAACGACATCGCCGGCATACCCACCGTCGCAGACCTCGCGCGCATGCCGCACTTGTTAGTAGCAGGTACCACCGGTTCCGGTAAGTCGGTAGGCATAAACGCCATGCTCCTAAGTCTGCTGTTTAAAGCCTCACCAGAAGAAGTGCGCCTAATACTTATCGACCCAAAGATGCTGGAGCTCTCCGTCTACGACGGCATACCCCATCTATTAACGCCGGTAATCACCGACATGAAAGACGCTGCAGGTAGCCTGCGCTGGTGTGTCGGAGAAATGGAGCGCCGCTACAAACTCATGGCCGCCATGGGCGTACGTAACCTAGCCGGCTATAACCGCAAAGTCGAAGACGCCATCAAAGCCGGCACGCCAATCGCCGATCCGCTGTGGGTATTTGACCCAGCGTCCGTAGGCTGGGACGAAACCCAAGAAGTCCCAGAAGCACCCACCTTAGAAACACTACCTTATATAGTAGTAGTGATAGACGAATTCGCCGACATGATGATGATCGTCGGCAAAAAGGTAGAACAGCTTATCGCCCGTATTGCGCAAAAAGCCCGTGCTGCCGGCATCCACCTAATACTGGCCACACAGCGACCCTCAGTAGACGTAATCACCGGTCTCATCAAAGCCAACGTGCCCACCAGAATCGCCTTTCAGGTTTCGTCCAAAATTGATTCCAGAACTATTCTCGACCAGGGCGGCGCAGAGCAGCTGCTCGGCCACGGCGACATGTTGTACCTGCCACCAGGCACCAGCGTGCCAGAACGAATTCACGGCGCCTTCGTAGACGACCATGAAGTCCACAAAGTTGTAGCCGACTGGAAACGTCGCGGCACACCGAATTACCTAACCGAGATAACCGACGAAGCCACAAACTCAACAATACCCGTACCAGGTTTTGATTCAGGCGGAGAAGAGGGCGGCGACCCAGAAGCCGATCCACTGTACGACGAAGCTGTTGCCTTTGTACTAGAAAGCCGCAAAGCCTCAATCTCATCCGTACAGCGCAAATTACGAGTGGGTTACAACCGCGCCGCGCGTCTAATCGAGCAGATGGAGATGGCCGGTGTAGTCAGCCCAATGAGCAGCAACGGCAGCCGAGAAATACTCTCACCGCATTCGTAAGAGAATTTAATAAATGTCAGTTCATCGATTATAAGTGCCCTGATTCTTTTGATTATAGATACCGTCTTTTTAGTATTTATAAATACCGTCATTCCAGCGAAGGCTGGAATCTATGCGTCAGACCCCAGTCTGATCTAGTGATTTTAAAAAGAACATGTTCTTCTAAGGCATTGCCCGCTGGGATAGAAGGATGCATGAAATTCTCATTGGTATTAGTCATGTGTATTTTGCGCATTACCCCTTGAGATGGTCTATTGACGATTGAGGTAAATGAAACTATCTCATCAAGTTTTAGATGTTCAAATCCATAGCTTAATGCGGCTTGAGCCGCTTCTGTCGCATAGCCATTTCCCCAGTATTGCTTAGAGAGGCGCCAACCAATTTCTATGCAAGGGTTAAAGGGCAGTTCTACTCTGGGGCTATGTAAGCCAACAAAGCCAATAAAGGCGTTGCTAGCTTTCAGTTCTACAGCCCAAAATCCCCAACCATTCTCACCAATAAGAGACTCGATGATATCTGCCATTGCATTACTTTCAGTTTCCGATAGCACGTCTGGAAAGTATTCCATTACCTGCGGGTCTGCATTCAGTTTAGAAAAAGGCTTTCTATCGGAAGCTATCCATTGCCGCAGCTTTAAACGCTGAGTTTCCATAGTATGTTCCTTCAATTCATATTGAGTTGACCCTTAGTTTAGACCAGAAAGTTACGCTAGGTATTACGCCTACATCTGAGGTTGTTTCAATGAATTTTGGGCGCAGTAGCGATACTTTGTTTTGTGTGAACCCCTCCAAAATTTCCCCCAAACCCTGTAGAATCAAGGTTATTATTAGCTGTCGCCCCGCGACCTTGAGATAAAAAGACTATGCGCCTCATCAAATCAATTGCCGCCATCCTCGCCCTAGTTACCAGCTTCGCTAGCCAGGCCGGTGGCGTCCCTGAAGATATCCAACAGCTGCGGGATCTCCTTCAGCCCATTACTAGCTTATCTGCCCAGTTTAAGCAGCAGATTACCGATGCCGATGGTTTTGAGATGCAGGCCTCGGAAGGCCTGTTTCAGATTGCCCAGCCCAATAAGTTGCGCTGGATTGTTGCCCAGCCGATGCCACAGCAGGTGATTTCGGATGGGGTGACCCTTTGGCTGTTTGATCCGGATTTAGAGCAGGTGGTTATCCAGCCTTTTGATGCCAACATTGAGTCTACGCCGGCGATTTTGTTTTCCGGTGACTTAGAGCGTCTTGATCGCGCTTACTTTATACGACAGCTGTCGGATGGAGTTTTTACCTTAACGCCGGAGCAGGGCGGTAGCCTGTTTACTGGTTTGGAGATTGGGTTTGCGGATGGCGTGCCATCGTCGATTGCGCTGACCGATGGGCTTGGCCAGGTGACGCGCATCACTTTTACTGAAGTGGCCTATAACCCGGTGCTTGCCGATGATCTGTTTGTGTTTGAGATTCCCACGGATGTTGATGTGATTCGCAATGACTGATCTGTTTACCCAAAAGGTGTATCAGCCTCTGGCCGCGCGTATGCGCCCAGATACGCTGGATGGCTTTTATGGTCAGCAGCATTTGATTGGTCCGGGCAAGCCATTACGTGAGGCGATTGAGAGTGAATCCCTGCACTCGATGATTTTTTGGGGGCCGCCTGGGGTGGGTAAGACCACTTTGGCAAAGATTATTGCGGCGTCGGCGGATGCGCATTTTGAAAATATTTCGGCTGTGCTCTCTGGGGTTAAGGAAATTCGGGCGTCGATTGCTAAGGCTCAGGAACAGCGAGATCTGCGCGGTCGTAAGACGATTCTATTTGTTGATGAGGTGCACCGTTTTAACAAGTCTCAGCAGGACGCCTTTTTACCCTTTGTTGAAGATGGCACGGTGGTGTTTATTGGTGCGACTACCGAGAACCCGTCGTTTGAGTTAAACAATGCATTGCTCTCGCGCTGTCGGGTCTATGTGTTAAAGAGTTTGGATGCCACTGATATTAAGACGGTGATTGCCCAGGCGATGGCGGATGCTGAGTCTGGCCTTGGTCAGCGTAAGCTGCAATTAGATGAGGCAGCGTTAGATTTATTGGCCAATGCGGCGGATGGTGATGCCCGCCGAGCATTGAACCTGCTAGAGATTGCTAATGATCTTGCCAGTGAGCAGGCGGATGGCGCTGTGATTGATGCGTCGGTGCTTGAACAGGTGTTGGTGGGTGATACGCGGCGCTTTGATAAGGGCGGTGAGTATTTTTATGATCAAATTTCTGCGCTACATAAGTCAGTACGTGGTTCGTCGCCGGATGCGGCGCTGTATTGGCTGTGTCGTATGTTGGATGGCGGTTGTGACCCACTCTATATTGCTCGCCGTGTGGCGCGGATTGCCAGTGAGGATATTGGTAATGCTGACCCTAGGGCGCTGGCTTTAGCCTTAGATGCCTGGTCGGTTCAGGAGCGGCTTGGCAGCCCTGAGGGTGAGTTGGCTTTGGCTCAGGCTGTTACTTACTGTGCGGTGGCGGCTAAGAGTAATGCTGTGTACAGCGCGTTTAAGGCTACCATGGCTGATGTGAAATCTCTGCCGAGTTACGAGGTGCCGTTGCATCTACGCAATGCGGCGACCACTCTGATGAAAGAGCTAGATTACGGTAAAGATTACCGTTACGCCCACAGTGAAGATGGCGCCTATGCGGCCGGAGAAACCTATTTGCCCGAGGAGCTGGAGGGTAAGCAGTATTATTTTCCTACAGACAATGGGCTGGAAAAGAAGATTGGCGACAAGCTGAGTTATCTGCGGTCGCTAGATAAGGACGGTCGTTCAGAAAAGGATAAACAGTAATGCATTGGATAGCAGTCGCAGTAGGCGGCGCGTTTGGCGCAGTTGCACGCTACGCGATAAGCACCTGGATCTTTGATTCTACGAGCCATAAGTTTCCCTATGCCACGTTGTCGGTGAATGTGCTGGGCAGCTTTGTGATGGGCATTTTCTTTGTGTTGATTCTGGAGAAGGGCCTGTTGCCGCCAGAATGGCGCGGGGTGTTGATGATTGGTTTTCTGGGCGCCTTTACTACTTTCTCAACCTTCTCGCTTGATGCCCTTGGTCTGTGGCAAAATGGCCACCTTTTTCTGGCGTTGGTTTATGCGCTGGGTACTGTTGTTTTATGCTTGGCGGCAATTACTGTTGCGGTCTGGCTGACACGTTTATTGTTGATCTAATTTTAAGGAAGTTACCATGCTAGACCCGAAGCTGTTACGTTCGGATTTAAATGCCGTTGCCACTAGCCTAAAAACCAAGCGCTACGATCTTGATACCGATGCTTTTACTGCTCTGGAAACCCAGCGCAAAGCGTTGCAGTTGGCTGCTGAAAGCCTCCAGCACGAGCGCAATAGCTACTCCAAAACCATGGGTAAGCTGATTGGTGAAGCCAAAGCGAAGGGTGAAGATATTGAGCCTCTAAAAGCGAAGGGTGAGCAAATTAAGAATGATTCTGCGGCGGCCGATGCTGCATTAGCCACTGTGCAGGAAGAGCTGGATACGCTGTTGCAGGGTATTCCTAACATTCCCCATGCGTCTGTGCCTGCGGGCAATGACGAAGAAGATAATGTGGAAGTACGCCGTTGGGGTACGCCGAAGACCTTTGATTTTGAGGTTAAGGATCATGTGGATCTGGGCGATGCGCTGAATGGTTTAGATTTTGATACGGCGGCTAAAATTACTGGTTCACGCTTCTCGCAAATGCGCGGTGGACTGGCGAGCCTGCACCGTGCCCTTACGCAGTTTATGTTGAACACCCATATTCATGAGCATGGTTACGAGGAGGTCTATGTACCTTACATCGTTAACCGTGAGTCGCTTTACGGCACCGGTCAGTTACCTAAGTTTGAGGAAGATCTGTTTAAGCTGGATGATGAACGTGAGTTCTATCTGATCCCGACGGCTGAGGTTCCGATTACGAATATCTACCGCAATGAAATCGTCGATACTTTACCCATTAAGTTTGTTGCTCATACGCCGTGCTTTCGAAGTGAGGCGGGCAGTTATGGCCGTGATACTCGCGGCATGATTCGCCAGCATCAGTTTGAGAAGGTTGAAATGGTGCAGTTTGTGCACCCAGATAAATCTTGGGATGCGCTGGAGGAATTGGTTGGTCATGCGGAAGCTATTTTGCAGAAGCTCGATTTGCCCTATCGCACGGTGATTCTCTGTGGTGGTGATTTAGGTTTCTCTGCGGCGAAAACCTATGATCTTGAGGTCTGGTTACCTTCACAGGAGAAGTATCGTGAGATTTCTTCGTGCAGTAACTTTGCTGATTTCCAGGCGCGACGGATGAAGGCGCGCTTTAGAAATACTGAGGGTAAGCCTGAGTTGTTACATACGATTAATGGTTCTGGTTTGGCTGTGGGCCGAACGTTGTTGGCGGTGATGGAGAATTATCAGCTGGCAGATGGATCGATTGAGATTCCGGCTGTGTTGCAGCCATTGATGAATGGGCTGACCTGTATTAAATGATTCTGTAATGCTAAGAGAGTAGCGCTCAAGGGATTCTTGTTATTGATTGGGCTAAGCAAGGGTGACCCATTTCGATCGGTCCCATGGCGTTGTCATTTTCAGCGTTCGCGCAACTCGCTTTGCTCAAACAAAGCGCTCTCTTAATCTGAAAATGACAAATCCATAAGCGGGCCCTGATTGATCGTAATAGGCCACCCTGGCTACGCTGCAAGATTGAGGGTGCTGTGGGATAGAGCGTCAATGAGCTTTGGCAGAATAATCAGCATTGCCATGTCGAACACAGTGAGAGATCTCATGAACTGGCAGGGAGATCCCTCGTCGCTTCGCTCTGGCGGAATGACATATTTTGAGATCTTAAAAATGACGCAGTGCGCGAACAAGGTATAAACAATACTTATGGATTACTTACCACTATTTCACAACCTTAAGGGTCGGCGCATTGTTGTTGTCGGCGGTGGTGAGATTGCGCTGCGTAAAGTTCGTTTGGTCCAGCAAGCCAGTGCTCTTATTACCATTATCGCCAAAGACTTTTGCCCGGACCTTCTTGAGATGGACAAGGCCGATAAAGAGCATGAATGTAATGGTCTTGAGCTTATTACTGCCGGCTACGAGCATCATCATCTGCAGAAGTATCCCGACACGGTGATGGTGATTGCGGCAACCAATGATCGCGATCTAAACCGGCTGGTATCCGAGCATGCTCAGGCGGCTAATATGCTGTCGAATGTGGTGGATGATCCGGGTTTCTCTACGGTGATTTTCCCCTCTATTGTTGATCGCTCTCCTATTCAAATTGCTATTTCCAGCGGCGGTGATGCGCCGGTTTTGGTGCGTTTGTTGCGCACTAAATTTGAAGCGCTGTTGCCTGCAGGCATGGCAAAGCTAGGGTCGCTGGCGGGTAGTTTTCGCGAGCGGGTTAAGGCTAAGTTTTCTAATGGTGCGGACCGTAAGGCGTTTTGGGAAGAGGTGTTTTATGGGCCGATTGCCGAGCAGGCTTATGCTAATAATTTGATTGAAGCTGAGCGTCTGTTGGCGGACAAATTAGAAAATACCTCTGAGTTTAAAACCGGCGAAGTCTATTTAGTGGGTGGCGGTCCGGGTGACCCTGATCTGCTTACCTTTAAAGCGCTGCGCCTAATGCAGCAGGCGGACATTGTGCTTTACGATCGGCTGGTGTCGCCTGAGGTACTTAACCTGGTGCGTCGTGATGCGACGCGTATCTATGTGGGTAAAACTGCTGGTGATCATCCGGTGACCCAAGACAATATTAATCAAAAGCTCGTCGACTATGCCCTTGAGGGCAATCGGGTGGTGCGCCTTAAAGGTGGCGATCCGTTTATTTTTGGTCGCGGCGGTGAAGAGATCGAAACGCTGGCTGAGCATGGTATTCCGTTTCAGGTGGTGCCGGGTATTACGGCGGCGTCGGGTTGTGCGAGTTATGCAGGTATTCCCCTAACCCATCGCGATCACGCTCAGTCGGTACGCTTTATTACGGGGCATCTGCGCTCTGGCGAGATAGATCTAAACTGGCCTGAGCTGGTGCAGCCTAACCAGACCCTGGTGTTTTATATGGGCCTGAGTGGCATGGAAACCATTTGCCAGCAGTTAAAAGATAACGGCCTAGATGCCCAAACCCCCACGGCGTTAATAGAGAAGGGCACTACGGATAAGCAGCGGGTATTTATTGGCGATCTCGATAGCCTGCCGGGTATTGTTCGCGAGGCGAAGGCGAAGGCACCGACGCTTATTATTGTTGGTCATGTGGTTAGCCTACACGATAAATTGGCTTGGTTTAATCTTAAGGAAGAAACGTAAATGACCACTGAATTTGATTACGATCTGTTTGTTATTGGCGCCGGTTCTGGCGGTGTTCGTGCGGCTCGTATGGCGGCGTCTAAGGGTAAAAAGGTTGCGGTAGCCGAAGAGCGTTATCTGGGTGGCACCTGTGTGAATGTGGGCTGTGTACCTAAAAAACTGTTTGTGTATGCCTCGCAGTTTCCTGAGTTATTTCATGCTAGTAAGGGTTATGGCTGGTCGGGTATTGAAAGCCCGACGTTGGACTGGGCAACCCTGCGGGATAATAAAACCACTGAGATCGAGCGTCTTAATGGCATCTATAACAACCTTATTGATAACAGTGGCGCGGATCTATTTGATGGCCGCGCGACCATTGCTGGGCCGCATTTAGTAGTGGTTAACGGCAAAACCTACAGGGCGAAAGTGATTCTGGTTGCCACTGGCGGCTGGCCCTATATCCCTGAATTCCCTGGCAGTGAACATGCGATTAGCTCTAACGAAATGTTCTTTCTCGATGAGCTGCCCAAGACTGCGGTCGTGGTGGGTGGCGGTTATATTGCGGTGGAGTTTGCCGGTATTTTAAATGGCCTGGGTGTTGAGACCCATTTGATTTACCGTGGACCAAACCTGCTTAAGTCGTTTGATCGCGAGATGAGCGACAAGATTAAAGAGGGCATGATCGCCAAGGGTGTGAACGTTCATCTAAATACTGAAATTAACGAAATCACCAAAACCGATAGCGGCCTTCTTAGTGTCGCATTAAACAACCAGGCTGATATGGCGGCGGGTTTGGTGCTTTATGCAACGGGTAGGGTGGCTAATACGGCTAACCTTGGTCTGGAGAACACTGCGACTGTGCTGAGCAATAATGGCGCGATTGTGGTGGACGAGAACTTCTGTACCGCTGAACCGAGTATTTATGCCTTGGGAGATGTGATTGATCGTGTTCAGTTAACGCCGGTCGCCATTCAAGAAGCGATGGTGCTGGTTGATCACCTTTATGGTGAGGGCCTGGCCCGTATAGATTACAGCGACATTCCTACGGCGGTGTTCTGCCAGCCTGAGTTGGGCACTGTGGGGCTTGGCGAAGAGCAGGCAAGGGCGGAGTATGCTGATATTGCGGTGTATGTCTCTGATTTTAAACCTATGTTGCAAACCCTGGGCGGTGGTGCTGACCGAATTACCATGAAATTAATCGTCGATACTGCCTCTGACAAGGTTATTGGTTGTCACATGGTGGGCGAGCACGCAGCTGAGATTATTCAGGGTATGGGTATTGCGCTTAAGGCGGGTGCCACTAAGGCGCATTTTGATGCCACGGTGGGGATTCATCCTTCGGCGGCGGAAGAGTTTGTTACCATGCGTGAGAAGGCGAGATAGTTAATATAATCAGATAGTTACAGCTAATATATAAAGTGTTTTATAGGATAATTGAGCGCCTAAAACTGGCTTTTAGCGCGCTCCAGCAGTGACAGGCTGAGAAACTTTAGGTCGCTGAGGGTTTTTTCGCCGTCTTCTTTGCCTTGATTCACCACAACCAGTACCAGTGCGTGGGTGATTTCAAGATAGCAGCGTCCCAAACGCTTGAGTTCAGCCTCTTTGCTGGCGATATCCAGACGTTCAAACATGCGCGCCATGGCGTTAATAATGAGATCGTCGTGGATAACATCCAGCTCTTTAAGCTCAGGCACCCCGTACATGGCCTGCACTAGGGGCAATAGACCCTGCTGATTGGTATACACCATCAGCATCCGATCGATACTGCGCTCGACAAACTTCTTGATACTCTGAGCCTCGATGTCCTCTGCCTCTAGAGCCTGTAACGCTACGTCCATCTCTCCCACCCATTGCTCGGCTAGGGCATACATAATCGCGTATTTGTTGGGGAAGTAATGGTACAGAGTCCCAACGGACACCCCGGCACGCTTGGCCACTAGAATGGTAGTTAGATCGTCTTGCCCAACTTCTTCGAGCAACTCTGCGGTAACCTCAAGTATCTGATTGCGGCGAGCCTGTGCGCGTTTCTGTACGGGCTGGGTTCGGGCTTCTGTCTTGCGTAGGCTAGTCATTAGAAGCGATCCCTGAGTGCGTAATAGAGCATTCCAGTGACCATTCCCGGCCAGCGCAGTAATGTACCCCCGGGAAACTTGGTGGTCGGTAGGTTGGCCATTAGGTCGAAACGTTCGAGTTTTCCGCTAATAGCTTCGGCAATAAGCTTGCCGGCGAAGGTAGCAGTAGGCACGCCATGCCCTGAGTAACCCTGCATATACCAGATATTGTCTTGCACGCGGCCAAAGTGGGGTAGCCGGTTTAAGGTGATAGCCAATGTGCCACCCCAGCCGTAATCGATGTTGGTATTTGCCAGCTGTGGGTAGACTTGGAGCATGTATTTACGCACAAAGCCTTTTATATCTGAGGGGAATCCACGGCGATAGTTCTCGCCACCACCAAATATCAGGCGATTGTCCCCAGATAGCTTCCAGTAGTTGATGACAAAGCGACTGTCTGACATGGAGGTGTCTAGAGGTGCTATTTGGGCTGCGAGCTCATCGGAGAGGGGCTCTGTGGCCAATACAAAGTTGTTGATCGGCATAATATAGCCATTGATCTTGGGTTCTAGCTTCTCGATATAACCATTGCAGGCCAGGATCATTTCTTTGGCTGTTACCTGGCCATGGCTGGTTTTCACGACCAGCTGTTTGCCTGCAGACGCAGTTGCACAGGGAGCGTCGGCATAGGAGGTGACGCGCGAGTTTTCGGAGATTGCTACGCCCGCCTTGGTAGCCGCCTCGACCATACCCAGTAAAAAGTTGAGTGGGTGCAGGTGTTTTGAGGCTCTGTCTACCACAGCGCCATGATAGGCATCGCTTTCGATGACTTCAGATAACCGCTCTTTGGGTACATATTCCATCTGATCAAAGCCATAACGGTCGTGTAAAAACGTGACTTCTTCTTCTAACTCTCTGGTGTATTTAGCGCGATGAGCGAAGTGCACATTGCCGTGCTTAAGGTCACATTTGATTCTGTGCTTCTGGATAAGCCCCTTAACCGTATCAACGGCTTCTAGGCTCATGTGCCATAAGGTGCTGGCCATTTCATGGCCAAATTTCTCTTCGAGGTACATTTGATCCTGTCGCTGACCAATGCCCACATGACCGCCATTGCGCCCGGATGCGCCAAAACCAACGGTCTCAGCTTCGATAACAATGACTTTATAGCCCTGTTCTGCCAAATGAAGCGCGGAGGAGAGGCCCGTGTAGCCGGCTCCGACGACACAGATATCTGCGTCCTGATCGCCCGCTAGGGCAGGAAAGCTCAGGGATTTGTTGGCGCTGGCACTGTAGTAAGAGGACATAACTCACTCGTCGATGGCGTAGTAGTGATTGACATTATGATCTTTTCGAACAATAATTCAACATTAATTGAATAATGATTCAAATAAGCTGGTTAGCTTTACAGGCCTCAGCACACACAAACACCCACAGGTGCAGCATGCAGTCACAAGAAGTAATAGAAAGCTGGTTAAAAGAAAATAAAATTACCGAAGTTGAGTGCATGGTTCCCGATATGACCGGCAATGCTCGGGGTAAGTTTATTCCTGCTAAAAAATTCCTTAAAGAAGACAGCCGTCTCCCTGAGGGCATACTGGCCCAGACAGTTACCGGCGAGTACTCAGATGACTACTGGGACCTGCTAGATACCGTTGATGGCGACATGTTGCTTGAGCCGGATCCTAGCACCATGCGACTAGTGCCCTGGGCTAACGAAGCCACCGGCCAGATTATTCATGACTGCTACACCAAAGATGGTGAGCCTCACCCGTTTTCAACCCGCGCTGTACTCAAGCGCATTCTCGCCCTGTACGAGAAAGAAGGTTTGACGCCTGTTATAGCGCCCGAGATGGAGTTTTATCTGGTGGAGAAGAATACCAACCCAGATATGGTGCTAAAGCCGCCAGTAGGGCGTTCCGGTCGACCTGAAACTGCTCGCCAGTCTTACAGTATTGATGCGGCCAATGAGTTTGAGCCCTTTGTCGAAGATATGTATACCTATGGCGAAGCCATGGGATTGGATATTGATACCCTGATTCACGAATCTGGTGCGGCACAGTTGGAGGTTAATTTTATCCACGGCGATCCATTGGATCTGGCGGATCAGGTTTTTACCTTTAAGCGCATGGTTCGCGAGGTGGCCCTGAAGCACAATATTTACGCGACCTTTATGGCTAAGCCTATGGCCACAGAGCCGGGATCTTCCAAGCATATTCATCAGAGTATTCTCTCTACCGCTACTGGTAAAAATATATTTGCCACAGAAGAGGGCGAGTACAGTGAGGCGTTCTTTCACTATATTGGCGGTATGCAGAAATATACCCCCTATATAATGAGCTTTTTTGCCCCCAACGTTAACTCCTACCGACGCTTTACCCGGGAGGTATCAGCGCCGATAAACCTGCATTGGGGTTACGATAATCGCACGACAGGACTGCGCGTGCCAGATGCTAAGCCAAAGAACTTTCGGGTTGAAAATCGTTTTCCCGGCGCCGATGTAAACCCGTACCTGTCTATTGCTGCGACCTTAGCGTGCGGTTATCTGGGCATGAAAAACAAGATTAAACCCTCGGCAGCCTTTGAAGGTAACGCCTACGAGGAAGACCAGGAGCTGCCTCGAACATTGGAAGAAGCCTTACGCGGACTTCAGGAAGATCAGGATATTATCGACCTGTTTGGCGAGAAGTTTATTCAGCTTTACACCTCGATTAAGCTGGTTGAGTTTGAAGAATTTAACCGAGTAATTTCTTCTTGGGAGCGTGAGCACCTGCTGCTTAACGTGTAATTATCTTTGGGTTTGCAAGGGGCTTTATTACGCATAGAATGGGTCTCTTACATCGCGAGAAGAAACCTCACAGCTGTGCGTTATTTAGCCATCCCCCTATTAGCATTATCCCTGTCACTGCTGCTGCTTTCGAGCAACAGCCAAGCGGTAACCTATGTGGGCGCCCAGCAATGTGCGGGTTGCCATCAGCAAGCACTAAAAGACTGGCAGGGATCCCATCACGACTGGGCCATGAAGCTGGCCACCTCGGAGACTGTTCTCGGTAACTTCAATAACGCGACCTTCATTCATCAGGGCGTGACCTCAACTTTTAGCCACAACGATTCCGGCTACCAAGTTAACACCCAGGGTGCCGACGGCAGCTACCAAGACTTCAAAATTGACTACACATTTGGTGTCGAACCACTTCAGCAATATCTTATTAAATTTGATGATGGCCGCATGCAGGCATTAACCACTGCTTGGGATAGTCGACCCAAAGAGCAGGGTGGCCAACGCTGGTATCAGCTGATGCCCAATGACATGGGCAAGCCAGGCGAAAGCCTCCACTGGACCGGCGCTTACTACAACTGGAATAGCCGCTGCGCAGAATGCCATTCAACCGGCCTCGAAAAAAACTATGACATGCCCACAGATACCTATACGACTGCCTGGTCCGAGGTCAATGTGGCCTGCGAGTCTTGCCATGGGCCCGGCTCTGCCCATGTCGACTGGGCCAAGCTGCCGAAGGGCAACCAAAAGGATAAAGAGAAGGGCGAAGATCCCGTAAAAGACAGCGTAAAAGATCGCTTAAAGAAAAACGGCTTGCAGGTGCAGTATTCAGAGCAGGTTAACTGGGTAATTGCCGAGGGCACCAGCATTACCAATCCTGTGGATGACCCTCATCAAGGTGCAACCACCGAGATTGAAACCTGCGCTGGCTGCCATTCAAGGCGCAGTAAAATAAGCTCGAATCCGATCAATAATTACCCAGCCGACACGTCTTTTCTCGACCATTATCAACTGCAAACCCTCGACGAAGGCCTCTATCATGCAGACGGTCAGATTCAAGATGAGGTCTATGTTTATGGTTCGTTTTTACAGAGCAAAATGCATCAGCGAGGCGTGACCTGCAGCAACTGTCATAACCCTCACAGCCTTGAATTAAAAGCCGAAGGCAATGCCCTCTGTGCTGGTTGCCATGCCACAGACATCTACGATACGCCCAAGCATCACCATCACGAACAGGCTAATAGTACAGGGGCCCAATGTGTTAATTGCCATATGCCAGAGACGGTGTATATGGGTGTCGATGCGCGGCGGGATCACAGTATGCGGGTGCCAAGACCCGATATTACCGGGAAAATTGGCGCACCCAATGCCTGCAATATGTGTCACACCGATCAGTCGACAGGCTGGTCTGTGTCGGCTATTGAGAGCTGGATAGGTAAAAAGTCGCTCAAGCCAGACGTGGCGGCCGAGGCCATTTATGCCGCGAGAACTAATCAAGGTGATGCAAACCAATTACTAATCGACCTTGTAGATAACGGCAGCGTTAATGCTATGGCCCGCGCCACGGCATTGGGCCTGCTTGAAAACTATCCGAACATGTCGAGCTATAGCGCAGCTCAGCAACAGCTAAGCAGCACCCAACCCTTGCTGCGCATCGGTGCATTAAATGCGCTGGCATTTTTACCGCTGCAGCAGCGCTGGCAGGATATATCGCCTCTGCTCAGTGATCCGATTAAAGCGGTGAGGCTAGAAGCTACCCGTTTACTTATGGGTATTGTCGGGCTTGATCAGGACCAGCAGCAAACCTTGAATATAAGTATTGAGCGCTATATCGAAGCGCTAATGGTCAACGCAGATATGCCGAATGGCCAACTTAATCTCGCCGCGGTTTACCTTGCTCAGGGTGCTTATAAAAAAGCAGAGCAGGCTTATGAGCATGCATTAATGCTAGAACCTCAGTCGGTGCCAGCACGGTTAAACCGTGCTGATCTGTATCGTGCTCAGGGGCGAGAGTCCCAGGCACTTGACCAGCTTTTGCAGGCGCAACAAGCAAACCCCAACAATGCCACTGTTCTGTTCAGTCTTGGCTTGGCGCAGATACGCAGCGGGAATAATGCACAGGCGTTAGTGAGTTTAGAACAGGCCGCAAGGCTAGCGCCGCAAACAATTCGCTACAGCTATGCCTATGGCATTGCTTTAAACAGTCAGGGTCGGGCTAGAGAAGCAGTACAGGTAATGACACAGGCACTGCAACGGGATAATCAGAATCGAGATTTACTCTTTGCGTTGGCTACGATTAACAGGGATCTGGGTCAGTTAGGGAACGCTAGAGACTTTGCTCAGCGGCTAGTTATCGCATTTCCTGAAGATGCTGGCGCACAGCAGCTGCTGCGGTCTTTACAACAATCTATTGATTAGCGGAGCCTGCTAGCCCGGACTTAAAGCTCGCCAATGAAAATCGGCTATCCCCGACAGAAATCAATCATCAGTCCGCCAACAAATAGCTGGTCTGCATCAGCCTGCAAAGAAGCCATCGCAGCGTTATATATCTCGGCCGGATATCTCTCTCGACGAATCTCGTACAGGTCATTGGCATAGTCTGGATAGAATTCCGGGTGCCCTTGAAAGGTTAATATGTGCTCTCCCAATGCGGTGGCGGCAATAGGGCAGATGTCAGTGCTGGCGAGAACAACCGTTCCCTCAGGCAGTTCTACCACCTGATCCTGATGGCTATA
>CAJJAS010000034.1 GCA_905182245.1 gamma proteobacterium HTCC2207
AGTAACGGGATCCTTCATCAGGGGCTGGCCTTCACGCTCAACGTCCTGTGCCATTTTAAGCAGATCATTCATCACAATAGACAGAATCGAGATGCCACCGGCAGCGCCAGCTTCGGCACCGCGCTCATACTGCAAGGTCTTCATGGCGATACGCCAGCCCTGACCCTCTTCACCCATAATGCAGTCCGCGGGGATGCGAGCATCGGTAAAGAATGTCTCGGTAAAACCATACTCGCCAGTAAGCTTTTTGATGGGCTGGGTGGTAATGCCATCGGTGTGCATAGGGGCGAGGAAAAACGATAGGCCGTTGTAGCGGCGTTCAACCTGCGCGTCGGTGCGCGCGAGAAGGATCATATATTTGGCATAGTTACCCATGGTCGTCCAAATCTTGCTGCCATTGAGTACATAGTCAGAACCATCCCGTTCTGCTTTGGTCTGGATGCTGCCGAGATCGGAGCCATGGTTTGGCTCTGAGAAGCCCTGGCACCAGATATCATCGGCATTAAGAATGCCTTTGAGGTGCTTATCTTTTTCATAGTCACTACCGATGTCCATAATCAATGGACCTGCCCAGCCAAGGCCAATCACATTAAAGCAGATGGGTACTCTAAGACGTTTCATCTCTTGGTCAGCAATGCTCTGATAGACCGGAGCCATGCCGCGGCCGCCGTATTTTTCGGGCCATGCCATGCCCAGATAACCCGAGGACCAGACCTTGTATTGCCACTGGCGAAGAAAATCGAGCACCCGTTCGGAGCCGACTTCCATAAATGTTTGCGGGAGTAAGAACCCTGGGTCGGCGGGTCGGTTATGTTCTAACCAGGCGGCGACTTCGGTGCGGAACTCTCTGAGTTCTGGTGCCTCTATTGTTACAGCTGAGGCTTTATTGATCATCTGCGAGTGAGTATCGGCAGTCATTTAGGCTATCTCTCTGGAGTTTTGGTTTACCTTAGCTAGAGCCCTGATGTGGGTCTGTTTAATGGGTGCCAATCGGTCGTGATTTGGCGCCAATTAATCGATCTACAGTGAGTTATAAATTCGCGCTGTAGCATCAGCTCGGCAATCTGATTTTTTAGGCGGGGTCGTTATTGCTTTAAATATTAATGTAAAGAATTACATTAATTAAATAAACCTATGATAAATAACAATAAAGTACTTTTGTATCTGGGTTATTTGAGATTCTTTTTATAGTTCTTTTTACTGTTATTTTCGCCTAATGGATTCTCGGTCGCGATCATCGAATCTGTCAGAGCAAGTCTATAGTGCTAACTCTCTAATACGCAGTCTATAATGCATCGCATAATTAGACCAACCAGCCCAAGGAACAGCCTCCATGACTGACCCCGCCAGCACTGCAGATGCCGTACTTAACAATGAAAAAACCTTTTTAGGACATCCACGGGGGCTGGTGATTCTGTTCCTCACTGAGATGTGGGAGCGTTTTTCTTATTACGGGATGCGCGGCCTGTTAATTGTTTACCTCACGCAGCACTTTCTATTCTCTGATGAGAAATCGAGCCTGATCTACGGTGCTTACACCGCGCTAGTGTATGTAATGACTATTGTGGGAGGCTCATTGGCAGATCGCTATTTAGGCGCCAGAAAGGCGGTGACCTTTGGCGCTATCTTGTTGACCTTGGGCCACTTTGGGATGACCTTTGAGGGGGACGGCTCTAAGCAGCTTTTACAGCATGGCGAGAACCAGTATCAGATTAAACTCGATGCCCGCGGCGGTGATGCGCGCCAGCAGATTATTACTGACCTAGGAAGCTCCTATGTCACCTTCACCGAAACCACCATGGATATCGCTGAGCCTGAGGCCGTGGGTTTGCCTGCCAGTATTGACCGCGATCAGTTCACCATGCGGGTAGAGACAGAAGAGCGTTACCTGAACATTCTGTATCTATCCCTAGCACTTTTGATTGCGGGGGTTGGTTTTCTAAAGGCCAATATCTCAACCATTGTGGGTTCGCTGTATGGCTTTGGTGACACCCGTCGTGACTCTGGTTTTACGATCTTTTATATGGGCATCAATATAGGGGCGTTCTTGGCTTCTATCTTCTGTGGCTATCTGGGTATTGTGCATGGCTGGAAGTATGGCTTTGGTCTGGCCGGTATTGGTATGTTACTGGGGTTGGTTATCTTCCTGTCCTGTCAGAGCTGGTTACAGGGGAAGGGGGAGCCACCCTCAGCTGAAAAGCTTAAAGAGAAGGTGTTTCTATTTATTAATGTGGAGACCATGTGTTATTTGATCGGTATCGGCATTATTGGTCTGTCTATGCTGCTGGTGAAAAACGAAGATCTGGTTGGCGGCATATTGGGGCCTCTGGGTATTTTGATGTTTATCGGTCTGGTGACCTTTGCCTTTACCCAGCTTAAGGGGGATGAGCGCTCACGTATGTTGGCGGCTATTTACTTTGTGCTGGCGCAGATTCCTTTCTGGGCGCTATTTGAGCAGGCTGGTTCTTCACTTAATCTGTTTACCGCCCGCTTGGTGGATCGTGAAATGATGGGTTGGTCGGTACCTGGTCCTATTTTCCAATCGTTAAACGCCGGTTTTATCTTTATCTTTGCGCCGCTAATGGCTTGGCTGTGGATATGGTTGGCCAGACGTCAGCTCAATCCTTCTACGCCGGTTAAGTTTGCGCTGGGTGTGGCTATGGCGGGTCTTGGCTTCCTTGTGTTGGTAGCTGGTATGAAAGGCACGGGCACAGTAGGGCTTACGCCGGTGATCTTTATCTTCCTGATCTATTGGATTCATACTATGGGGGAGCTGTTGGTATCGCCTGTGGGACTGTCGGTAGTTACTAAGCTGGCACCTGTGCGTATTGTGGGTATGACCATGGGCGCCTGGTTCCTCTATTCAGGACTGTCTAACTTCCTTGCCGGTGTTATTGCGCGCACAACGGGAGCAGAAACTATCGGTGGTCAGATGACCAATGTGGCTGCTGCTAAGGCGGGCTACATTGAGGTCTACACGCAGGTGGGCTTTATCGCCATTGGTATTGCGGTACTGATGTTATTGATCTCTCCGACGATTACTAAAATGATGCGCGGGGCAGACTAAGTATGAACCTGCACCTGACATTAGCACTTAAATTAGTACTTAAGTTACCCGTAGTTCTTGCTCTGAGCCTATTGCTGGGTGCCTGTGAACAGGCGCCCAAGGAAACGGCGGCGGAGTTTGTTGCTCGGGTAGAAGCGGAGAGCAATGAGCTCAACAAGGAACTGAGTGCGGCCTTTTGGGTACGAAACACCTATATCACTCCAGACACCGCAATACTGGCCGCTAAAGCCGGTGAGCGTGGCCTGGCCTTTGAGAGCCGGATTGTTAATCAAGCCAAGCAGTACAGTGGTACTGAGATGGATCCCCAGACTGCTCGGGCGATTGAGTTAATGCTGCGAGGCTCCTCTGCGCCGGCGCCCAATGATGCTGAACTACAGGCTGAACTATCGGCGATTCTGACGGATATGAACGGGCAGTATGGTGCAGGTAAGTACTGTAATGCTGCGGGGGAGTGCAGAGAGCTTCAAGAACTTGAGTCTATATTGGCCGATTCTCGAGATTACGATGAATTGCTAGATGTCTGGCAAGGCTGGCGTCAGGTGTCGCCACCTTACCGCAAGCAGTATCAGCGTTTTGTAGAGATTGCTAATCAGGGAGCGGTAGACTTCGGCTATAAGAATCTGGCTGAGTTATGGAAGGGCGGCTACGACATGGATAGCCATACCTTTACCATCGAGGCACGGGGGCTCTGGGATCAGGTTAAGCCTTTTTATGATGAGCTACACTGCCATGTTCGTGCCGTACTTAGCGACACCTATGGCGCAGATAAGGTCTCTCTAGACGGCCCGATCCCTGCACATTTACTGGGCAATATGTGGTCGCAAACCTGGGATAATCTATACCCTATGCTGGAACCTTTCGAGGGGGTGGCTTCTCTGGATGTGACTGCGGCTCTAAAGGCCCAGGACTACGACGAGGTGCGCATGGCCAAAACCGCTGAGGGCTTTTTTACCTCTCTGGGTTTACCGGCACTGCCTGAAAGCTTTTACAAAAACTCCATGCTCAAAAAACCTCGAGATCGCAATGTAGTCTGCCATGCCAGTGCCTGGGATATTGATAATGGCAATGACCCAAGAATTAAGCAATGTGTTGAGGTCAACGAAGAGCAGTTGGGTACGCTACATCATGAGCTTGGCCATATCTATTATTACCTAATGTACAAAGACCAGCCCTCAAGCTTCAAGGGGGGTGCCCATGATGGTTTTCATGAGGCGATTGGCGACACCATTCAGCTGTCTATGACGCCGGCCTATCTCAAGAAAATGGGGTTGGTTGATGAGGTGACTGAAAGCTACGAGGCCACCATTAATAAGCAGATGAAACTGGCGCTGGAAAAGATTGCCTTTCTACCCTTCGGTAAAATGATCGATGAATGGCGCTGGAAGGTGTTCTCCGGAGAGATAGCGCCGGAAGACTACAATGCTGGCTGGTGGAAGCTGCGTGAGGAATATCAGGGCATTAAGGCGCCAATAGCGCGTACTGAGGCAGATTTTGACCCAGGTGCCAAGTACCATATTCCGGGCAATACGCCATACACCCGATATTTTCTGTCATTTATTATGCAGTTCCAGTTCCACAAGGCGCTGTGCGAGGCGGCGGGGTTTGATGGGCCACTTCATGAATGCTCTATCTATAACAATAAAGCTGCCGGTGAGAAGCTGGGCACTATGTTGGCCATGGGCCAGAGTAAGCCCTGGCCGGACGCTATGGAGGCTCTGACTGGACAGCGGAGTATGGATGGCAGTGCGATCATTGATTACTTTGCGCCGCTCAATAGCTGGTTAAAGGAACAGAATAAAGACCGCTCCTGTGGCTGGTAGTTAGGCAGACTTTCAAAAAGTTATAGCGATAAAAAAGGCAGCCAAGTGGCTGCCTTTTTTTATGAGTCGAATATTTTCACAGCAAGCCTAGGGTTAGTAAAACAGCAGGGGGTGGCTTAGGTGGCCCTCACAAAACTGCGACAGATCCAGCTCTTCATCTTCGGGGTACAGGGTATTAATGTTAATGCTGGGACCAGATAACAGTGCCGCAGGGCCTAGGGTGCTTACTGTGCTGTGGACGCTAATAAACCGTTTAAGCTCACCCTTGAGATTTATCTGCATTCTAAAGCTGGACATAGGTTCTAATTTGGCCGCGCGCTGACGCCAGTCGGCAGGCACATTTTCGTGGCTGGCCAGACGGTCACGCATCTCATGGTCTCGGGGATTGTCGCTAAATAATGTCCGCTGTTCGAGGGACATCAAAATAACCGAGAGGGTGTCTTCCCA
>CAJJAS010000035.1 GCA_905182245.1 gamma proteobacterium HTCC2207
CCAATACGTCCGATCATTGGTGTTAACAACCAACCACCAAGACCCCACTGCATGCCAAATGATCTGTTCAAAATAGTGGGAGACTGGTCTAGACCACCATAGATATACACCTGCTTATAGATATCTGAACCATAGCGACTGTATTCTTTGGCCGTTTTGTTGGCAGCGATTTCCATCGCAGCCAGTATCTGACCGGGAAGCTTTCCTTCATTGCCGCCGCCAGTGGCATCAAATGCCAAGGTAGCACCGGTGGCGATTAATGCCGCAACCAGATCATTCATAAAGTCAGCATCGCTGGTATTGCATACATACTCTGCACCCAGGTTTTTAAGCACGTCTACTTGCTCAGCTTTGCGCACGATGTTGACCAGTGGAACTCCATCATCCTTACAGATCTTAACCAGCATTTGGCCCAGATTTGAGGCAGCAGCGGTATTAACAATGGCTGTGTGGTTTTCCATTTTCATGGTTTCAATAAACGCCAAGGCGGTTAAAGGATTTACAAATGAAGAGGCTGCTTCGGCTGAGGTAGTGCCCTCATCCATTACCAAACAGCTCGTGGCAGGTACGCAGCGATACTGAGAATACATAGCTCCACCTGCAACACCAACTGTCTTACCGATCATCTCTTTGGCATTGGCACCGGCATCAACAATCACACCAGAACCTTCGTTACCGGCCTGCATGGCTTGATCCAATCTTGGGGTCATGGCTTTCATGAGTGCTGGACGCACCTTCATTGAGGCTACTGTGTCATCACCAGAACCCGTCACAGTCAGGCTATCTAAATCCGCTGCAAAGGTAGTCAGAAGTGCAAGATCCGATGGATTGATTGGCGCTGCCTCTACTTTAATCAACACTTCGTTCTCTGAAGGCGTCGGCATTGGTACGCTAACAATAGAGATTTGTATGTCACCATCACTGGTCACTGTTGATCGTATTTCTTTTGAAGTCTGTTCCGACATGCTTAATTTCCCCTGAGTTTATTTCCGTTATGGATTTATTATTAGTGGTTATGGTGCAGTGTTGATTATATTCATTCTAAAAGCAGCTTAACTGTTTCTCCGCGGTCCCGGGAAAAAACGATTGGTGCGTTGTTGATATTCAGTATAAGCCGGTCTCTTCTGAACGGAGTAATATTCCGAGGGGACCGCGCCCGTCGCATAGACCAGTGTGCTGTACATAACTCTAGAGGTAAACAGCAAGCCCACCCCGAGTAACAGCCATACCGCAGAACTTTCGGTACTTTGCAGTGCTAACCAGGAAGGTATCGCCGCGATCACCAGCCCATTCCACACCATCCATTCAGCAAAATAATTAGGATGACGACTATAACGCCACAGGCCCACATCGCAGACTTGGCGTTTTTTACCTGCCTGCTTCATCGCCTTCAGAAACGCGAGCTTCTGGAAATCAGCAACAGTTTCCATCGCAAATGCCAATACCCAGATCACCAGACCGACCATTTCGAATACGGAGAACTCAAGACTGCTATTCGACGCGATGATAAATACCGGTAGCGCCAAAAATGAGGCATTGGCCAAACCCTGAGAAATAGCATCTACCTGAAGGGCTAATGCGACATTGGTTTTACCGTCTCTCTCCCAGCGCCTGCGTTGATATTCATAGCGGGGAAACTCTTTCTTCAAAAGCCCCAGGCGCCACATTTTTAGCGCACCCATGCCCATACGAAGTCCAATCAAAACAAGAACAGCACTGACTACTAAGGATCTTAGCCAATAGCCATCGCTAAGCCAGTAGCTAAGCAGACCCAACAGCACCAGCCCCCAAGGCCAACCGATATCAACATAACTCATGCGCCCAGTACGCCAGATTGGCAGACAAACCACCAAAGTAAATAGCACTAGCTGCCCCAGGCCATTAATAAGGCCTAGGTCGAAAAATGTTGCGGTCGAGAGGATCAGAGCCCACCCCAGTAGGAATGGATAGAGCGGACGAAAGTAATTCATAGTAGTTTTTCTCTTTGCAAAAGTAGTGCATACCGAGTGGCGGCTATTAGATTGTGTGGCGCCAAGAAACATAAAGCCAATTGTTTGTTACAAACTTCATGAAGAACTTTGCTCAGAGCATATCGAGCTTTTGATTCACAACGTGCTGAAGCAGAGGGCTTTCTGCCGCTTTTTTAAATGCGGCGTCAATCGCATCAGAGCGCTGCTGCATAACGGCGCGATAATTAGGGTGAGTGAAAATATAGAATTCACCGTCATTGAGGGCCTCGACAACGCGCTTACCAACAATGGAGACTTCAATGCCATTTTCCACCATCTGTTTGGTCTTACTCGAAAAGCTATCTTCGTCCGCGGCATTGTCCGTTTCAGATTGATACTGCTCCGGACGATTTCTTTCTGAGTCATAGATACGCGTTTGAACAAAGGCAGGGCATAAAACAGACACATTAATACCCTTCCTATGAAGCTCCCCAGCCCAGCTTTCTGAGAGCGCTACCACAGCCGCCTTTGTCGCGGTGTAGGCACCACTAAAAGGTACCCCGCCCATACCGGCCATGGAGGCGACATTGACAACCCATCCACCCTCACCGTGCTGCTTAATAAGTGGAACCATCACTTTAGCGCCGTAAACCACACCCATCAGGTTTACATCTAGGGCCCATTGCCAGCCTTTTTGCGCCTGAATCTCGATCGGTCCTGAGTCTCCACCAACGCCGGCGTTATTCACCACCATATGAACTTTGCCGAACCGCGCGATTGTTTGGTCTGCGACTGCTTGCCACTGGGCTTCGTCAGCTACATCCAGAGCAACGGCCAATACGGGAATGCCTGCGACTTCGAGCTCTGAGGCCGCTTTCTGCAGGTTTTCTTGGTCAATATCTGCGAGCACAATATTCATCTGCTGCTCACCCAAGGCTTTTGCAATAGACAAACCAATACCCTCTGCGCCGCCACTAATGACCGCGGTTTTTCCTGCGAATTTAGACATGGTGTTTTTCTCTTTTTATTTTCGCGCAATGGTAACCTATATTTTTCTGTTGGAGAAAAATAGGGTTACCGGGCAACTTTTTGGTTGGTAGGTTTTAACTATTGTTGGTTAACAGTTAGTGGTTAGCGCTTTAAGACGACTGGCCCAGCAGACCATCAATCATTATTTTTAAATTAGCCTCCAGATGGTCACTCATTGCAACAATTGCTTGGCTTGGCCTCAGCTCTAGCGGGGTCTTTTTCGATGCATCTTGCTGGGCGACATTAAGTCTAAGAGAGGCAACGCCGTGAATGGCGGACCAAATTAAACCGCCCAACACCAGCTCATCGAAATGCAGCTGCTTTGCCTCCACCACCTCAACCAGCAGTTTATCTAATGCTCCATAGGCGCCGGATGCTGCGGCACTCAATCCCTCAAATTCGGAGAAATCACCCAAAATGGCGCCAAACATTAACTGGTAGGCACCAGGATTATCCTCGGCGAATTCTATATAGGTCACGGCAGCGGCCAG
>CAJJAS010000036.1 GCA_905182245.1 gamma proteobacterium HTCC2207
GTCACGGGCACTAAAAAACTCATAGAGATCTGTGGTGGTACCCACTCGACTGTAGATAAAGTTCTGTTTGCGTGCTTCGGTCCAACGACCTTCTGCTAAGGGCTGACCTGCCAAATTAACCACAGTCTCAATAGCTAGATCAGGTTTGAGGTCAGACAGCCTTTCGATAATCTGAACTGCTGGAGGTAGTTTTTTGGCGGCGGCTTTTGAATTGCGTGTTAGTACAATTACCTGCCAGCCTTTATCCAAGGCTCGCTGACAGAGGTTTCGACCAATAAAGCCGGTGCCTCCAGTGACTAAAATAGTTGCCATGCTCATTCCCAGTTAGCGGTGTCTGTTAATAGGATACTGCTGTTTACGCAAAATAAACTCGATAAGCCCACAATCTTTTCTTTGCTCCATGGAACTCGAGTTGGTAACATTATGCCTTCGAGTTTAACCCCTTTTAATTTAACAAACCAAGGCACCCTCCTATGAGTCTTGCTGATAAAGTATTGGCCGTAAACAACGATCTTCCCATTCGCAGCGATGAGCCTGTGCACAGCGGTAAAGTCCGCTCGGTGTACTGGCTGACAGAGGCGGATAGCCGTCGGCTGATTGCAGAGCACAACTACGATGTCGCCCCTGATTCACCTCTGGCAATTATGGTTATCAGTGACCGTATCTCCGCCTTTGAATGTATTTGGCATGGTGAAGGCGGAATTCAGGGTGTGCCGGGCAAAGGCGCCGCGCTCAATGCCATTTCTAATCAGTGGTTCAAGATGTTTCGTGAACAGGGTCTGGCAGATAGCCATATTTTAGATGTGCCCCATCCTCTGGTGTGGATTGTTCAAAAAGCCAAACCCGTAATGATTGAAGCCATTTGCCGCCAGTACATCACTGGCTCTATGTGGCGCTCCTATGCCAAAGGCGAGCGAGATTTCTGCGGTATTAGCCTCCCAGATGGTTTGGAAAAAGATCAGGCACTGCCCGAGCTACTTATCACGCCGTCCACCAAAGGTATTCTCAAGGATATCCCCGGTGTGCCCGAGGTTGATGATGTAAATGTTTCACGGGCAGATATCGTTAATAACTATGAGCGCTTTCAGTTTAAATCTACCGCTGATATTGATGTCTACGAAAAGCTACTCAGCGAAGGCTTTGATGTCATTAGCCAAGAGCTGGCAAAGCTCGACCAGATATTTATTGATACCAAGTTTGAGTTTGGCTATGTCACTGACAAAGCTGGCAACGAAAAGCTTATTTACATGGATGAAGTTGGCACCCCAGATTCATCACGCATTTGGGATGGTCCTTCCTACAGAGAGGGTAAGATTGTAGAGAACTCTAAAGAGGGTTTTCGTCAGCTGTTACTTAATCACTTTCCCGATCCGGATATTCTGCTGGATAAAAACCGTATGGAAGAGCGTCTGGCCCTGGCAGCAGATAATGCCCTTCCTGAATCGGTAATTATGGAAGTCTCCAATACCTATGTCAGCCTGGCTGAAAAGATTACCGGCGAGCCTCTGGTTATATCCGATAACCCCAAGGCTGAGATTATTCAGATACTCGGCGAAAAGTACGGTTTGATTGACTAGTTCAAGCCGGTGTTAGAGCTACCTATCAGAGAGCCCTATCAACGGGCTCTTTATTAGGGCTCTCTAGCATTCAATAATATTGACCGGCACTTCTAATACATGCATTGCCAGACCACCACGAGAGGTTTCTTTATACTTCTTGTGCATATCCTCACCGGTCTTGCGCATGGTTTGAATCACCTTATCGAGAGAAACAAAGTGGGAGCCATCACCGCGCATCGCCATACGCGCGGCATGAATGGCTTTTACGGCACCCATCGCATTGCGTTCAATACAGGGCACCTGCACCAGACCGCCCACAGGGTCGCAGGTTAGACCCAGGTTGTGCTCCATACCAATCTCTGCAGCATTCTCTACCTGAGCCGGTGTGCCGCCCAGTGCTTCAGCAAGAGCGCCAGCCGCCATGGAGCAGGCCGAACCTACCTCGCCCTGACAGCCAACTTCGGCACCACTAATACTGGCGTTCTTTTTATACAGAATTCCAATCGCTGATGCTGTTAGCAGAAATCTCACCACCGCCTCATCTGTGGCATTGGGTATAAATCGCATAAAGTAATGCAGTACCGCCGGAATAATGCCCGCTGCACCGTTAGTCGGTGCTGTCACCACTCGGCCACCTGCTGCGTTTTCTTCATTCACAGCTAAGGCATAAAGCGTCACCCAATCCAATACACTCAATG
The DNA here is from genome assembly GCA_905182245.1 of gamma proteobacterium HTCC2207. GTDB lineage: Bacteria > Pseudomonadota > Gammaproteobacteria > Pseudomonadales > Porticoccaceae > HTCC2207. Next base: position 2,258 of record CAJJAS010000036.1, read on the forward strand.
GATCAGACAGGGCAGCTTCTGGCTGGCTTAACAGCTGCTGATGTAACTCTCGAGCACGGCGCGGTACATTGAGTCCGCCGGGTAAGATGCCGCCATTGGTCATACCATTGGTCACGCATGTCTGCATCACAGACCAAAGATTCATTAAACCATCACGGGTTTCTTGCTCTGGGCGCCAGGCCTTTTCATTTTCCAACATCAGGTCGGAAATACTCAGGCTGTGCTCTTTGCAAAGCGCCAGTAATTCCAAGGCTGAATCAAAGGGATAGGCCGTTACTCGGCTATCTTCAATAATACAGTCTGCATCTGCGGCCGATTCATCCACAACAAAGCCGCCACCCACCGAATAAAAGGTGCGCTTGCTAAGCTCATTGCCCTGATAATCAAAGGCGGTAAAGATCATGCCATTGGAATGAAACGGCAATACTTTGCGACGGTGTAAGAAAAAATCACGGTCATGATTGTAATCAATACTATGGCTGCCACAGAGAGTGAGCCGATGGTTCTCACGAATATCTGCCACTCGTTTGGCTATTGAGGGCACATCAACCGAATCCGGCAGCGCCCCTTCTAGACCTAAGAGTACCGCTTTGGGCGTGCCATGGCCTTTGCCCGTTGCCCCCAAAGAGCCAAACATCTCGGCCATAACTCGATTGACCTGAGGCAATAGGCCTGAGGTTTCTAACCCCTGAGAAAATTGATTGGCGGCCAGCATTGGGCCCACAGTATGTGAGCTAGATGGACCGATACCAATCTTAAATAAATCAAATGCACTAATGGCCATGGCTACTTTTAATACCTTAAATGTCTAGTGATGAAACTCAGATCCTAAACGAAAACTATAGACCTAAATTAACCCTGCTGTGGGCAATTTACGCCTGAATAGAGCCTCTATGATAAGGGTCTATTTAAACCCTAGTGTCCGGGGGAGCATGGTAATTAACTCACCCAGTTAGCACCCTGAGTAAAAACGACCCCAGCATAGCCATAACCGACCAAGCTAGCCAACAAAACAGCTTGCTGCTATTACATTTACTAGAGGTTTCCGGTAGAGTCAGTTTTTTATCAAAATTGATGTGAACCACAATGACTGAACAACAAAGTATCAATATCGACGCACGCAAATTATTCAACTTAGGCTCAAACCTGCTGGTAGCCGGATTTATCCGTCAGAAACCAGAAGATGCCAAAAAGCTGTTTAAAGAACTCAAGCAGGGTACAAGAGTTCAAGCCGGAGAGCTTAAGGCAGAGCAGTCAGGTGCCACTATTCCTATTAAGTTGGAATTAGAGCGCAGTGAATACCGCGGTCAGTTTAACTACCCAAACTTTGAAATGTCTCTCAAGTCTCTACTGCAGAAATTTGATACCGAGGTGCGTAAAGACAAAGAGCTCAAAGATCTGCATACCATGACCAACGAAGCCAACGGCGGTATTTTGTTTAACCTGCCCAGCGGTGTTCAGACTGGTGAACATATCAATGTGCTAATGATGTCTGTTGAGCCCTTTGATGATTGCCTCGTCGTGCGACTGATGTTTATGAATCCCGATCAGTTCCAGTCATAGCTCAAGCGCATCCAACGCCGAAAAGTCGATAGGACATCTTAGATGAGCCGTCATCTTTTAGACTTCAGTCAGAAGCTAGCAGCGATCATGCCGGAAATCGGCAGTGATCGCTTGCCGTCCCTGCTCATCAGCATGCTTAAAAGTTTGGTGCCTTTCGATAACGCGGTGATACTACATTATCGCCGTGATGTGACCCCGGTGGTTCATTACAACGATATTCCCACCCAAGAGCGCGAAACCCAGATCGATGGATTTGTGAACAGTGCCTTTATTCTTGACCCCTTCTATCGCGCCGCAGTTGATCAGCGTATATCCGGCTTTCATCGGCTCAGCGATTTGGCGCCTGAAGGCTTCGAGAAAACTGAATACTATCGCAGCTATTTTAAGCACACCGACATAAATGATGAAGTCGGCTACATCATTCATCTGTCCCCGTCTCAGTTTATGAATATATCTCTGAGCCGCATGACATTGACCCAGCGCTTTAACCGCACCCAGATCAGCATCCTAAGCGATATTAATGATGTTATTGAGGCCATCTGCAAGCAGCAGTGGAATGCCGAGGTGCAGAGTAATGCCAGTCAGGAGAATCAGCTTCCGGGGCAACTAGATAGCGCACTGAAATATTTTGGTACGGCCTACTTAACCGATCGAGAATCTCAGGTGGTGCAGCTGTTCTTGCATGGCCACTCAACCAAATCTATTGCCGAGCGCCTGGGCATTTCACCCGAGACAGTGAAACTGCACCGCAAAAATAGCTACGCCAAGCTGGATGTTTCTTCGCAGGCAGAGCTGTTTTATCTGTTTATTGATTCACTGGCGAGCCTGACAAGTTACTCAGGCGGTGACCCGCTGGTTGGGTATTTGTAAGCCCAGCGAAGGAACGTCACCCCAAAGAAAGAACGTCACCCCAGCGAAAGAACGTCACCCCAGCGAAGGCTGGGGCTGGGGCTAGAATTTCTAGGCAAACACAACCCTATCGTCCTCAACAGTACCAACTATCTCCGCCCCAGGCGCAAACTGCCCCGACAAAATACTCTCGGCCAGGGGGTTTTCAATCAACCGCTGAATTACACGCTTTAAGGGTCGAGCGCCATACACCGGATCAAAACCCGCCTCAAGAAGCTTGTCTAACACAGCATCACTAAGGTTTAACCTCAGCTCATGTTCGGCCAGACGCTTACTGAGCAGTTCTATTTGAATACTGGCAATACCGCGCAACTGATCTTTGGCCAGTGGGTGGAACACCACTACTTCATCCACACGGTTAATAAACTCGGGACGGAAATGGCCGCTGACCACATCCATCACCGCCGACTTCATCACCTCATAGTTTTCTTCACCCGCCAGCATCTGAATCACATCGGAGCCAAGGTTAGAGGTCATAACGATAACGGTATTTTTAAAGTCTACGGTGCGCCCCTGACCATCGGTTAATCGACCGTCATCAAGCACCTGCAGCAGAATATTAAACACATCTGGGTGGGCTTTTTCGACTTCATCTAATAGCAGCACAGAATAGGGTCGACGACGCACCGCTTCAGTGAGATAACCGCCCTCTTCATAACCCACATAACCGGGAGGAGCACCAATTAGCCTTGCGACAGAGTGTTTTTCCATAAACTCTGACATATCAATGCGCACCATGGCGTCTTCGCTATCAAACAAAAATTCAGCGAGAGATTTACACAGCTCGGTCTTACCGACACCCGTTGGCCCCAAAAACAAAAAGGATCCATTGGGTCGATTGGGGTCCGCCAAACCGGCACGCGAACGGCGCACCGCATTGGAGACGGCAACCACTGCCTCGCTCTGGCCCATGACACGTTTGTGCAATGAGTCTTCCATTCGCAGTAATTTATCTCGCTCACCTTCGAGCATTTTACTCACAGGGATGCCCGTCCACTTGGCGACCACCTCGGCAATCTCTTCCTCGGTGACTTTATTTCTTAGCAGGCGCTTTTCAGTCTGGGCTTCGCTGCTGGCACTGAGGAGCTGCTTTTCCAATTCAGGAATAATGCTGTATTGAATCTGCGCCATTTTTTCAAGATCACCCGAACGATGGGCGGCTTCGAGGTTTACCTTGGCCTGCTCAAGTTCGGCTTTAATATGAGTAGCACCTTGCATAGAGGCTTTTTCAGCTTTCCATATCTCTTCGAGATCGGCGTATTCTCTGCTCAGTTCAGCAATATCATCCTCGAGCTTTTGCTGTCGTTTCCGCGAGGCTTCATCTTTGTCTTTCTTGACCGCTTCACGTTCGATCTTGAGCTGAATAAGACGTCTCTCCAAGCGATCCATCTCTTCGGGCTTGGAATCAATCTCCATGCGAATGCGACTGCCGGCCTCATCAATAAGATCGATGGCTTTATCCGGTAACTGTCGGTCGGTGATATAACGCTGGGAGAGTTTGGCCGCGGCAACAATGGCACTGTCGGTAATTTCAACACCATGGTGAACTTCGTAGCGCTCTTTGAGGCCACGCAATATAGCCACTGTATCTTCTTCGCTAGGCTCTTCGACCAATATTTTTTGGAAGCGTCGCTCCAGTGCTGCATCTTTTTCAATAAACTTGCGATACTCATCCAATGTGGTGGCACCCACGCAGTGCAACTCACCACGTGCCAGTGCTGGCTTTAACATATTGCCCGCATCCATGGCGCCCTCGGCTTTACCGGCGCCCACCATGGTGTGAATTTCATCAATAAATAAAATGATCTGCCCTTCCTGCTTGGATAGATCTTTAAGTACGGCCTTTAAGCGCTCTTCAAAATCGCCACGGAATTTTGCGCCGGCGAGTAATGCACCCAAGTCTAGGGTTAAAACACGCTTGCCCTTCAACCCTTCGGGTACCTCTCCATTAATAATGCGCTGGGCCAACCCCTCGACAATGGCAGTCTTACCCACGCCGGGTTCGCCAATAAGTACGGGGTTATTTTTGGTACGACGCTGCAATACCTGGATGGTGCGACGAATTTCGTCATCGCGACCAATTACCGGATCAAGCTTGCCCGCCTCTGCTCGTTCAGTGAGGTCAATGGTGTATTTGTCGAGGGCTTCTCGCTGGGTCTCTGCATCTGGATCGTTGACATTGTCGCCACCACGAACCGATTCGATGGCGGCTTTTGCCTTGCCCACATCACCGAATTTAGCCAGAGTTTTACCCAGCAGGCCCTTATCTTCTAGGGCAGCCATCAATAGAATTTCGCTGGAAATATACTGATCGCCTTTTTGCTGTGCGGCGCGATCCGCCATATTCATTAAACGACCTAGGTCCTGAGAAAGGTTTGCTTCACCTGTGGGTGAGCTGACCTTGGCCACCTGATCTAGTTGACGGTTAAGGGCCTCTTGCAGTCCTACAACATCAAAGCCAGCGCGATTAAGGATGGGCCGAATGCTTCCAGCTTGCTGGTTTAATAAGGCTAATAATAGGTGCACAGGCTCGATAGCCGAATGATCATTACCCATAGCAATGGACTGGGCATCTGCCAGTGCGGTTTGCAGCTGATTGGTCAATTTATCTATACGCATGATTAGTCCTTTATCTGTTTTATTCTTGCCTGTTACATTAATTGGGGACTACTGGCCGATTTTCAATGGCTGATAGACATCACTTGATGTAGATCAAGCTTATAGACCAGATCAAATAGATATTTTTTACCCACAAAAAAGCCCCACCAGATGGCAGGGCTTTTTGTAAGTCAGGCGCTTAATTGATTAGATTTGATTAAGTGCCGTGGTCATTTCAATCACCGCTTTCTTACCATCGCCATACACCATCAAGGTGTGGTCCATTGCGAACAATGGGTTGGGTAACCCAGCAAAACCTGGGCTCAGTGAACGCTTGATCACCACCACATTTCTGGCTTTGTCGACATTAAGAATTGGCATACCGTAGATTGGGCTGCCCTCTGCATCACGGGCCATTGGATTGGTCACATCGTTAGCGCCAATAACAATCACCACATCGGTGTCTTCAAATGTCGGGTTAATTCTGTCCATCTCAACCAGCTTGTCGTAGGGGACCTCTGCTTCG
>CAJJAS010000037.1 GCA_905182245.1 gamma proteobacterium HTCC2207
GTTTGCGCTATTCTTAAAACAATGATTAGCGCAGAACAGGCTGCAAAGCCATTAAGTGATAGCAAGCTAACCTCTCTCCTAGAGGAACAGGGAATTCAAGTTGCCCGACGAACTGTCGCAAAATATCGTGAAAGTATGGGAATTCCCTCGTCTAGCCAAAGAAAACGATTTGAAAACGCCAAGTAGAAGGAGCACTGCATGCAAATGACCATAAGTGGACACCATTTAGAAGTTACTGACCCAATTCGCGAGTACGTCACCACAAAACTTTCCAAGCTGGAAAGACACTACGAACAAATCACCAGTACTTCCGTAATACTCACTGTCGATAAACTACAACAGAAGGCTGAAGCTACCGTGCATGTCAGCGGCGGAGAACTCTTCGCTATCGCTGAACATACAGACCTGTATGCAGCCATCGACGCATTAACCGATAAGTTAGATCGCCAACTGATCAAACATAAAGAAAAACATCGAGGCCATTAACTCCTGCAATGAAAATTACTGATGTACTTACCCCGGCAATGACCGAATGCAACTTGCCGGGGGGCAGTAAAAAACGCGTACTCGAAAACCTGTCCATCTTTATTACTGAGCAACTGGGTGGTGATGCAGAGCAAACTGATACTCTGTTTCACAGCCTTGTTGCAAGGGAACGACTGGGCAGCACCGGTATAGGGGACGGCATTGCCATACCTCATTGCCGCGCACCCGGATTTAAGCGCATCCATGGCTGTTTAATAAAACTCAGCAAGCCCGTTGATTTTGATGCCATTGATGATGAGCCCGTTGACCTTATTTTTGCCCTGGTCGTGCCCGAAGAAAAGAATGACGAACATCTAGCCACATTGGCCAGAGTCGCGGCGCTTTTGCAAAACGAATCATCACGCCAGTCACTCCGTCAATGCAGCAGCAACGAAGAACTCTTTAATACCGCCATCCAACTGGAGCGATCAATCTAATTATGCGTCTCGTCGTGATCAGTGGCCGCTCAGGCTCAGGGAAAACCTCGGCCCTCAATATTCTTGAAGATGTAGGCTTTACCTGCATTGATAACCTTCCCGTCAGCCTGCTACCGGATCTGATAAACAAACTTAGATCGGAAAACCTCAGAGACGATCTTAAACTCGCCGTGGGCATTGATGCCCGTAATCTGGTGGGTGATCTGAGCTTAATACCAGAAGAACTCGAGCTTATTAAGGCTCGCGGTATCTCGGTCAATGTGTTGTTTTTACAGTCGCGACGCAGTGATTTGATACGTCGCTACAGCGAAACCAGACGCAAACACCCATTAAGTAGCAGCATGGTCAGCCTGAAAGAAGCCATCGATCTTGAAAAAGACATGCTGGCGCCGATTGCCGAGATCGCCGATCGCAACATCGACACCTCGGGACTTTCACTGCACCAGCTGCGCGATCTGATCAAAAGCACCGTGGTGCCCCATGACACCGAGCAGATGGCCATTCTATTTGAATCCTTTGGCTTTAAGCGGGGTGTGCCCTCTGATGCAGACTTTGTATTCGATGTACGCTGCCTGCCAAACCCTCACTGGAAACTGGAACTGCGTGCACTGACGGGCAATGATCCAGAGGTTATTGAATTCCTGGAAAGCCAGGTCGATGTCGCCTCAATGCTCGCCGATATCATCGGCTTTCTGACGCGCTGGATCCCCAAACATCAAAACAATAATCGCAGCTACCTCACTGTCGCCATCGGCTGTACAGGCGGTCAACATCGCTCTGTGTATCTCGCCAACCGATTGGCTGAGCATTTCGGCGAAACGTACCCCCTGGTCCAGGTAGTGCATAAACAATATCCTGCTAATAATTCGCCGGAGAGATAACCTATGATTCGCTGCGAACTGAGCATTATCAACAAACTTGGGCTGCATGCCCGTGCCGCTACCAAGCTCGCCAGTGCCGCCGGACATCACCAGTGCCGCATCCGCACCGGTAAAGACGAGTCTCTGGTGGACGCGAAAAGCATTATGTCCCTGATGCTGTTGGCAGCCAATCAGGGCACAGTACTTCTATTCGAATTTGACGGCCCAGACGAACAAGCCGCCTGCACAGAAATCACCACATTGCTGGCCGACTATTTTGGTGAAGGCGAGTAATTTCGGTATCAGTCAGTAGCATAGCCCGCTAAAATGCAGCAGCGCTTCTCAGCGATTTAGTTAGGGAAAAAATTCATGACCACAAAAGCCAACCTGCTTGCACGATTAGGCACAGCGATAGATTCAGGCACACTGAATCAGGTTCGGTATATTCTCAACAATCTCTCCCCACCCGATATTGCTCACCAGCTAGAAACCGCCCCACCAAAATTTCGCCATATACTCTGGGAACTGGTTGATCCAGATAATACCGGTGAGGTACTCCAAGAGTTATCTGATGAGATTCAATCCGAATTTCTCAACGAGATGG
>CAJJAS010000038.1 GCA_905182245.1 gamma proteobacterium HTCC2207
TAAACAGTAAGCAGCGGGCTAGATTTTTACTTAAGAGGTTTCTCTTAAGATGCTTTTATTTTAGGTACCTTTACTTGAGGTGCTTTTACTTTAAGTACCCTTACTTTAAGTACCCTTACTTTAAGTACTTTGGCAAAATTCGATTCAGCACTTCTGCGATGTAGCTTAAAAATAACGTGCCCATGCTACTTTTGTAGAAGTTAGGGTCACTATTGCCAACCGCAAGAATGCCATACAGGTTGTTATAGCGCAGAGGCACAGCTGCAACAGAACCGACCTGCAAGCCTTTTTCACCAAACAGAAATGTCATCTCATCTTCTCGCAAGACACCACAGACTGCACGGTTAGAACCCAGCAAGGTACCTACTTTCTCGTTGGCTTTTTCTATACTGGAAACTCGCGCCATTGTCGGGGGCAACTGCTTGTCGTCACCGAGTAATGTCAGACTGTAAAAATCAATCGCGTAGTCTTTACCCAGGCTGTCATAGAGCGTTTCGATCAGCGCAGGCAGATTTTTCGCCTCCAGCAGATTGAGCACTAGGCGTTTGGTTTTTTCAAACAGCAGGTCGTTGTCATGGGCTGTTTCGAGCATATTGTCTAGGCGCTTGCGCATTTCTTTGTTGCGGTCGCGCATAACGCCCACTTGGCGCTCAACCAAAGAGACAGCGTTGCCTGCGTTATGGGGTAGGCTTAGGCTTTCGAGGATGTCGGGGTTCTTATCGAGAAAGGTTGGGTTAGCCTGCAAAAAATCTCGTACTATCTGCTCGGTGGTATCGATCTGCGTTTCTTCACTCATATTCTTATACGTCCATGGAAAACGGTAACGGCCGGTCCAGTCATTATTAGGGGCTGACCTTCTCCCTGCCAATCAATTGTTAAATCCCCACCATTGAGGTGAACAGTTACTGGAGAGTCTACCAGCTCCTGCTGTATGGCTGCCACTGCGGCGGCGCAGGCACCAGAGCCACAGGCCTGAGTTTCGCCAGCACCGCGCTCAAATACTCGCACATTAAGTTGCTGGCGATCCACTACCTGCATAAAGCCAGCATTGACACGATTGGGGAATCGTTCGTGGCATTCCAGTTGGGGGCCAAGATCACTCACTGGTGCGGTTTGTATATCATCAACCTGCAAAATTCCATGGGGGTTACCCATAGAAACGGCTGCAATCTGATAGCTATTGCCGCCAATATCAATGGCATATAGGTTGGCAGGTTCAGCAGCCTGAAAGGGTATGTCCGCTGGGACTAATGCGGGAATGCCCATATCCACCGAGACCAGATTGTCCGCGTTAATGCGCAACTCCATCACCCGATTCATAGTTTTAACGCGAATCATGCTTTTGCCAGTCAGGCGTCGATCCTTAACAAAGCGTGCAAGACAGCGCGCACCATTGCCGCACTGTTCAACTTCGCCGCCATCGCTGTTAAAGATTCGGTAGTTAAAATCAATGTTGGGGTCAGAAGGTGGCTCAACCACTAAAATCTGGTCGCAACCAATTCCCAGGGTGCGGTTTCCCAGACGGCGAGCCATCGATGCGGTCACTCGCACATTTTGCGTCAGGGCATCGATAACAACAAAGTCATTACCCAGGCCATGCATTTTGGTGAACTTCATTAACATATTAAGACCATTACTGAGCTGGCAGAAGCTGTTCGCCTCTCACCAGATCCTGAATCGTTTCTCGCGCACGCACTAGGTGTGCCTGATCGCCATCGACCATAATTTCTGGGGCCCGCGGCCGAGTGTTGTAATTGGAACTCATTACAAATCCGTAAGCACCGGCAGAGAAAAGACAGAGACAGTCACCTTCGGCAATCGCCAATGATCTATCTTTGCCTAAAAAGTCGCCCGTCTCGCACACAGGTCCAACCACATCATAGGTCTTAGTTGGTGCCTTGCTGCCACTGACCGGTTGGATATCCATCCAGGCCTGATAAAGCGCTGGGCGCAACATATCGTTCATGGCAGCATCGACAATGGCAAAATTCTTTTCGCCATTACTTTTCAAATATTCGACCTGGGTTAGAAGCACGCCGGCATTGGCTGTAATGGAGCGGCCGGGTTCCAGGACTAGGGTTTCGTGACGCCCTTCAAGTTGCGGTAATAGCGCCGAGAGATACTCTGCGGCTGAGGGGGCAACTTCATCTTGATAACGCACACCCAGTCCGCCGCCAATATCGATATGCTGCAAATGAATACCCAACTCAGCTAACTGGTCAACCAAGACGAGCAATCGCTCCATTGCATCAATAAAAGGCTGGATCTCGGTGAGCTGTGAACCAATATGGCAGTCGACACCCACCACAGAGATATTTTTCATGGCAGCTGCACGCTGATACACCGCTGCGGCTAAATTAATATCAACACCGAACTTATTTTCTTTTAAGCCCGTCGAGATATAGGGATGGGTTTTAGCATCCACATCAGGATTGACTCGCAAAGAGACAGCCGCGGATACACCCAGCTCGGCCGCTGTATTGTTAAGTACTTCTAGCTCTGCTTCAGACTCAACATTAAAACAGTGAATACCGACGTCTAAGGCGCGACGCATATCAGTGGCCGTTTTGGCGACACCAGAGTAGACGACTTTGGCAGGATCACCACCTGCCATCAGCACGCGCTCAAGTTCACCGAGAGAGACAATATCAAAACCCGCACCTAAATTGGCCAAGGTTTGCAGCACTGCAATATTGGAATTAGATTTCACCGCATAGCAAATCAGATGGTCACGCTCACTAAGCGCCGACTGATAAGCATTAAAGTTTTGGGTGATGGCCTCTTTGCTATAGACATAGCAAGGGGTGCCAAATTGATTGGCTATATCGGCGAGAGCAATGTCTTCAATAAACAGGCTCTGATGTCGAGTAGAAATAGTACTGTGCATGTTAGGATTCTGTCTTTTCAGTATTGTTACCCTGAGTCACGGGGGCATCTTCAGGTAAATATAAGTCGCCAGTATTGCCGCAACCGCTAAGTCCAGCGAAGGCGCTGGCTAGGAGTAGGGCAATAAACAGGGCTTTAGGGACAACAATTTGAGGTAACATAATAACCCACTGTAAAGGCGTGTAAGTAAAGCCTATAAGTATAGCGGCACTGGTAGATTACGCCCAAACAATTATACTGCTGGGCATAAACTTATCGCTATTCCCTTGGCTGTTGGACTCGATTCAGTCGCTAATGGTTCTTTGGCTAATAACCCACAGGGTGAAACATGAACGAAGCAGAATTTAATCAGATTGTCGACGAGCTGATGTTTTCGATTGAAGAGAGTATTGATGACAGCGGTACCGAGATTGATTATGAGAACAGTGCTGGGATGCTAACCCTGACTTGCGACGTTAACGGTACGCAGATTATTCTGTCCCGCCAGCCCTCGATGGGTGAAATCTGGTTGGCCGCGCGTTCGGGCGGATTTCACTTTAAGCTGGATGGTCAGTGGAAGAATACGGTTAGCGGAGAGTTGCTGTCGACCATGCTGGCAGATGCCTGCCTGGCACAGTCGACAGAGGTAGTAACCTTCGATTTCTAGCGAGTTCCTAAAAGCGCTGTGGCTCTCAGGGCTGCGGCTCTAACCTGCACTGGCGCTGTACCGCCGATATGATTGCGCGCAGCAACAGAACCCTCAAGGGTTAACACATCAAATACATCTGCAGTAATCTGATCTGAGAACTGCTGTAATTCCTCAAGACTCATCTCTGACAGATCCTTGTTTTCGGCAATACCATAGGCAACTGATTTGCCTACTATTTCATGGGAGTCGCGAAAAGCAATGCCCTTGCCGACTAGGTAATCAGCCAGATCAGTGGCTGTAGAAAAACCTCTGCGGGCTGCTTCGTACATCGACGTCTTGTTAGATTCGATGGCCGGAATCATATCGCCAAAGGCGCGCAGGCAGTCACGCACAGTATCCACGGTATCAAATAATGGCTCTTTATCTTCCTGATTATCTTTATTGTAGGCCAACGGCTGAGACTTCATTAGGGTCAGTAGGGCGATTAAATGTCCTGTGACTCGGCCAGTCTTGCCGCGCACCAACTCTGGCACATCCGGGTTTTTCTTCTGGGGCATAATTGAAGAACCGGTGCAGAAGCGGTCGGGCAGATTAATAAATTGGAACTGGGCCGAAGTCCAGAGCACGAGTTCTTCAGACATGCGAGACATATGCGTCATCAGCATGCTGGCAAAGGCGCAGAATTCGATGGCGAAATCACGATCACTCACAGAATCTAGGCTGTTTTCGGTAGGCTTGTCGAAGCCCATTTCAGCCGCGGTAAACTCACGGTTAATGGGGTAGGTAGTACCTGCCAGCGCCGCTGCACCCAGCGGGCTTT
>CAJJAS010000039.1 GCA_905182245.1 gamma proteobacterium HTCC2207
GGCACTATGCCGCCGTTTAAATAGGACCAGTTATGGAGGCCCAGCAGGTCTAAAGACCAGGCCAATCTGCCCGCCCAGCCGCCACCTTCATCGTCGTACAGAATCACATGCTTGCTGTCGTCGATACCCAGATAGCTGACGATTTTATTTAGCTGTTCAATCCCCGGATGTGCGCCTGGCACGGGCGGAGTTCCCGCCACAAGGGCATTACCGGGAAGGTGCACTGCGCCGGGCACATGCCTGTGGTTATACAGAGCCTGATTGCAGAGATCGACAATAACTAGATGGTCATTATTAGAATCAGAGCCAGTACCGTCGGCGATCAGAACTTGTAGATCCTGGGGTTCTAACAGGCGTGGAATAGGGGTCATTATTGCTCCTTAGTAAGCACAGTATTTTATCAGTTTTAAATCATGTGCCCTAGGGTCTATCGGATTCTTGAGACAGAATAATCTGCCGATAATTATGCAGCCTAATCGGTAGAACCTTGCCAGCTTCGACGGCTGCTAGCAGCGCGCAACCAAGCTCTCGGTCGTGTTTACAGTCACGGAATTTGCAATATCCCAGGTAGGGATGGAAATCAACAAAGCCATCTATCACCTTGTCGGCACTTAGATGGGTTAGGGCAAATTCTCTAATCCCTGGGGAGTCAATTAATACGCCGCCCCCTTCGAGGTGGAACAGTCGCGAGGCAGTCGTGGTGTGCGTGCCTTTTTCTTTGCCCACAGACAATGGGCCTATTTGCATATTGGCCTCCGGCTGCAAATGATTGAGCAAAGAGGATTTGCCAACACCTGACTGGCCAACAAATATGGAGGTCTGATTGGCGAGATAAGACTGTAGTTCGGCCACACCTTCCCCAGTTTTCGCAGAGACCAGAAGAACCTCATAACCAATAAACGTATAGTCGGTGATTAGCTGGTGTACGTCGGCGTAATCTTCCTCTTCAAGCATATCGGTCTTGTTGAGAATGAGTACGGGTTTAATACCCTGAAATTCAGAGGCCACCAGATAGCGATCGAGAAGATTACTGAATGGCGTGGGCTTCGGGGAAAACACAATGGCGATACGATCAATATTGGCAGCTACGGGACGCAGCTTGCCGTAGATATCGGGACGAATAAGCTCTGACTTACGCTCCTGACGGGCAACCACAACCCCATGGGGATCAGCATGACGCCAGATAACCACATCGCCAGTAACCAAGCTTTCCAGATTGGCGCGCATATGGCAGCGAACTATGCTGCCTTTATAGGGCGCTTCGGTACCCTCAATATCCACCTGAGCACCAAAGTTAGTAATAACAGTGCCGGTAATTTCGGGGCCTAGGGCGTTGAGGTTTTGCAGGTCTTCTTCGCTGACCGACTTTTTAGCGGTGGCACGCTCGCGCCGTCGTTCCTGAATGGACTGGATACGATTTATCTGTCGATCATTAAGTCTGCGTTTGCTCATGTACCACTTTTACTCGTTGTAAAAAACGACCATCACTGGTCTTATTGGCTGCAAGGATATAGCATAAACGCCCTCAGTAACATTTTGTAAGCAACCGCGACAAACAGGCCGCCCTATGACAAATACCAATGCCCTTAATCTGATCTGGATTGATCTGGAAATGACCGGTTTAGATCCTCTTGTAGAGCGGATTATTGAGATAGCGACGGTGGTAACTGACGGGGATTTAAATGTTCTTGCTGAGGGTCCTTCTCTGGTTATTCATCAGGACGATGTGCTACTGGATGCCATGGATGAGTGGAACACAAAACAGCATGGTGGTTCTGGCCTCACAGAGCGGGTGCGCAATAGTCAAATTAGTGAACAGCAGGCCATGGCGGCGACCATAGACTTCTTGCGCGACTGGGTGCCAGCAGGGCAGTCGCCGATGTGTGGGAATACTATTGGTCAGGATCGACGCTTCCTGGTGAAATATATGCCAGAGCTCGCGGAGTTTTTTCACTACCGAAATCTTGATGTCAGTACCATTAAAGAGCTGGCTAGACGCTGGAAGCCTGAGTTGTTAGAGGGGTTTACTAAGAAGGGTAACCATCTGGCCATGGATGATGTACACGACTCGATTGCCGAGCTGGCCTATTATCGCGACGTTTTTATTCGCCCTTAATTACTTCTACGTTAACAGATTCGAGCTTGAGCTTCTGCTGCTCGATTGCCCATTGCACATGTTCCCGCACGAGCTCAGAGGGATGCTCTGCTTTGGCTTCCAGCTGTTGCAGAATATCTGCAGACCCACTGGCATTGCCCAATCCAACCGCGAGATTACGCAACCAGCGCTCATGACCAATGCGGCGAATGGGCGACCCTTCGGTCTTCGTTAAAAATTCTTCCGGCTGCCAATTAAATAGCGTCACCAGATCCGGATCATCAAGATTATGCCTGGGGGCGAAATCATCTTCTTTGGTCTGGGAGGCAAAGCGATTCCAGGGACAGATAATCTGACAGTCATCGCAACCAAATACCCGATTGCCCATTAAAGAGCGCAGTTCCACCGGTATAGGCTCTTTGCTTTCAATGGTCAGGTAGGAAATACACTTCCGCGCATCCAGCACATAGGGTTCAGGAAAGGCATTGGTGGGGCAGATTTTTAAGCAGGCGCGACAGTTACCGCAGCGATTTTCCTGCTCGCTCTGGTCTGTAGGTAGCTGCAATGAAGTATAAATTTCACCAAGAAAAAACCAGGAGCCGGCCTTGTCGTTGAGCAGCAATGTGTTCTTTCCAATCCAACCCAGCCCGGCCTGTTCCGCCAGTGGTTTTTCCATAACCGGCGCACTGTCCACAAACGGTCGCTGCTTGAGGTCGAGTTCGGGTAGTTCGGCATCAATTTTATTCACTAGCGCCTTAAGCCGCTGACGAATCAATTTATGGTAGTCGCGACCTAGGGCATAGCGGGAGATATAGGCCTTATTGTCATTTTTAAGCACGGCCACCATATTGCGATCCGCCAGATAGTCCATACGCACCGAGATAACTCGCACCGTGTGATCCACGAGTTTGTCGACCACATA
>CAJJAS010000040.1 GCA_905182245.1 gamma proteobacterium HTCC2207
AAACGGCTTGGAAATAAATCCATATATTCCAATAACAACGCTTCAGCCTCAGCACTGCGGCCCGACACCAGTGCGACGCCAATTTCGCCTCCACGTCCGCCAGAGAGGGCGATTAAGCCCTTACTGAATTCCTGCAGCCAGGAACGTTTTATGGTGGGCACACCCATACGCTGGCCGTGCTGATAGGCTTTAGAAATTAGATTAGTAAGATTTTTATAACCGGCTTGGTCGGCGATCAAAAGTACTAGCTGAGTGGGACTGCCCTCCCCATCCTCATCAAGCACCAGTACATCGGCACCCAGAATGGGTTTTACCCCAGCCGCCTGACTGGCCTTGTAAAACTTAATCAGCCCAAAGAAATTATTAAAATCGGTAAGCGCAACTGCGGGCATACCGATTTCAGCGGCTTTTTTTGCCAGTGGTTTGATGCGCACAAGGCCATCTACCAGTGAGTATTCGGAATGTAACCTTAGGTGAACAAACTCATTTTTCATGCTGTAGCGGGCACTTCCATTTACTGGTTCTTGGTTGGATTTACTGGTTCTTGGTTAAATTTACTGGTTCTTTGTTAAAAGATGCGCAGCATCAGCACCATAATGATTAAAACTGTCTTCCAACAGATCAAACACCGTGCCCTCATAAGGAGGAATACTCTTGTCTGACTGCCCCACAGGTTCGACTCTGTCACCCCATTTAATAATACCGGCACCGCAGGTAAGGCCTGCTCCAAAGCTGGCTGTCAGTATGGTCATGCCGGGCTTAATCATGCCCGATTCCAGTGCATCACACATGGCCAGCGGTATCGCTGCCGCAGAGGTGTTGGCATATTTATCAATAACCACAACGACCTTTTCCATGGGGAAATTAAGACGCTTGGCCAAGGATTGAATAATACGGACATTAGCCTGATGAGGAATAAATAGATCGATATCCTCAGCCGTCAGGCCTTCAGCTTCGAGTACGTCAGCAATGGCATCGCCCATCCCTTTAACCGCACTTTTAAATATTTCCTGACCTTCGAAATTAAGGGAGATAAAAATATCTTGCGTCAGATGCAGCGGAGACATACCCCAACCCGGTAAATGCAGGCATTCGCGACTATCGGGAACACAGCTCATTTTTCCCGTCAGCAGACCCAGCTCATTTTCCGTTGCCTCAATAACGACAGCACCGGCACCATCGCCAAACAGAAAACACGACTCGCGTTTCTTCCAATCCATGACCAGTGAAATTCGCTCTGAACCTATCACGATGGCCTTCTTAATCGACCCCGCTTTAATCATATCCGTGGCCACGTTAAGACCATAGAGCCAGCTTGTGCAGGCCGAGTTAAGATCGAAGGCAGCCGCCTTTTTAGCACCCAGTTTATTTTTAATGTAGCTGGCTGTATTGGGGCAAATTTCTTCAGGCGTGGTTGAGCCCAAAATCACCAGATCAATATCTTCTGCATCAACTCCAGCGGCGGCCAGAGCACGTTCCGCAGCTAACCAACCCATCTCTCCAGTAGATACATGGGTGTAATGACGCTGGCGAATACCGGAGCGAGAAAATATCCACTCATCGCTGGTTTCGACTATTTTTGCCAAATCATCATTGGTCATAAGAAGTGGCGGCGCGTATTTGCCCCACCCGGTAATCTCTGCGTAATTCAAGCTGTCGGCTCCCGTCAGTTTATTGTTGTTATTCTAAGGAATGTAATGCTTGGCAGACCTTAACTCAAGGCCTTTCTACTGTTTGTAAAAAGGTTTAACTCAGGGCTACTAAAAAAGTGGAGATTGCTCTAGTTCTAGCTCATTTCGGACCGGCCCAAAGGTGCGTCGATGAATCGGCGATGGCCCAATTCTTTGCAGTGCTTCAAGATGCTGAACGGTGCCATAACCTTTGTTTTTGGCAAAGCCATAACCGGGATATTTCTTGTCCATCTCTTGCATCTCTGCGTCCCGAACAACCTTGGCTATAATCGATGCCGCGCTAATCACCTCAACACGGCCATCACCCTTAACAACAGCTTCACCCTTATATTCCCACTGGGGTAATCGGTTGCCATCGACAGCCACAAAGTCCGGCTGTATTTTCAAGCCCATCACTGCTCGGCGCATCGCCATCATTGTGGCCTGCAATATATTAAAACGATCTATTTCGGCCACAGTGGCGCGGCCAACGCACCAGCACTCAGCGCGGCTGATAATATCTTTATACAGATTTTCCCGCTGCCTAGCCGACAGAGCCTTGGAATCAGCGAGACCTTCAATACCGTGATTGGCAGGTAAAATTACAGCGGCAGTCACTACATCCCAAGCTAGTGGCCCCCGTCCGACTTCATCGACACCCGCCAGACATTTAACACCCCTAGGCGCTTTCCAGGATTTCAAGAAGCACTGCCGGAATTAACTAATTCGACGATAGCAGTTGCGGCAATCGCACCAGATTCAACCGCAAGCTGCTGATGCAAGGTGTCAAAGGATGCCACCAAAGCCTCACGCTTGGTTTGATCTAGGGCATCCAGCACTGCAGGCGCCAGCTCACTTACCACAGCCTGATCCTGAACCAGCTCGGGCACCAACATCTTATTTGCCAATAAATTAGGAATAGACACAAAGGGCGTTTTGATAAAAGGCGACAGTAATTTATAGGTTAAAGCGCCCAGCCTATAACTCACCACCATGGGCTTTTTCAGCAGCATGGCTTCAAGGGCTGTGGTACCAGATGCCAAGAGCACGGCATCTGAGGCTTCCATGGCAAGATGCGACTGCTGAAGCAATAGCTTGATATCCAGCTCTGGCCTAGCCGCCAGAATATCTGTTAATTGGGTATAGCGGGCGTCATTAGCCGCGGGAATCACTAGCTGCAACCCTTCTACTGAAGCGACAACTG
>CAJJAS010000041.1 GCA_905182245.1 gamma proteobacterium HTCC2207
CTATTAATAGCTTTAAAAATTTATTCATCGCCTACAAAACCTTCTGGCTCTTTTTAAGCTTTTGCTCAGTCTGCTTAATACCATGATTTAACCAGCCCGACTCATTCAGGTTTGAAGATGCTTGGCGCAGCGCCGTCAATATCCGTAAGCGCACAGCCAGTACTGCTTGATTATTGGGCTCAGCCGCCATCGCCGCTTCGATAAGCAACAGAGCTTTCACCGAATCACCCTCGCTTAAATGCTGCTCCGCCAGACTAATTACTTGCTTAGCCCCACCCGCCAAACTGACTAAGTCGGGATAGACAGACCGGGGAGACTCGGCATACATATTTACAGGGTCACCATCAAACCAACCCATATAGCCCTCATAGATACCCCGCACCGACCAGGATACCCAGCCATAGGCTTCGCCCACATCCAGCGCCGCCGGCAGTTTAATCTCACGCATAAGGCTATAAACATCTCTGCCTTCGTTCATGCCCTTAACCGTCTGGTCATGGACATATTGAATAGCATCCCGATAACGAGTCATCTCGGCAGTGATATTCTGGTTACCCAGAATTGGCTCACCATGACTCGGCAGAAGTATCTCTGGACCCAGCGCCAACACCCGATCAATGGAAGCAATATAGTCCAGCGCCCAGCGCGGTTTGGTACCTCTCAATGTATAGATATTGGGGAATGAGCGATAAAATAGATCTCCGACAAAGGCGGCTTTGTACTCAGGCATCCACACTGTAAGTGCGTCGTAGGTTTCTGCCGGGGTATGCAATACTTCAAATTTTTCATTGCCTAGGGTGAAATTTAAACTCTTATCGAAAAGGGTATTGGGCAGCATATTAACGCCCGCGCTCTCACTTGCTGAAGATGAGGTTAATGAGGTCAGATCAAAGCCAAACTGAGCACTATTACGCTGAATAAACAGACCCTTCAGACGTTTCTGATAGCGCAAAAACTCAACCATATTTTCTTGGGCAATGACCTTAGTCTGCGGCTCACGCCACAGGGCAACACCTCCGGTATGATCGCCGTGACCATGGGTAATAATAATGGAATGGACGGGGCCATCATCCACTGCATTAAGAAGACTTTTATGCTTTGGGGCCATACCTGGTAACGAGGTATCAATAATTACATTGCCCTCATCGGTCACCACCATAAAGGTATTACCAAACCCTGTAGCCTTATAGATAACCTCATTGATCTTTTGCGCCTGCGCCTGGGTGCTGCCCTGCTGCAGATGCATACTCGGATCTACCCGACCAGATTTAAGCGCCTCAGGGTTGTAACCCTCATCGGCATTCAGAGTCGTTGCAGACAGGCTTAGCAGTATTGTTAGTGACAATATTGGTGGCATGAATCGTCTGGTGCTATTTTTAAGGTTAATCATGGATAAGCCTTTTATTGTTATTAGCTGCCGATTTATCTGGCCTTTCATTAGAGCTCTTTTCTAGGGCATTTTATTAGAGCACTTCATTAGAGCGTTTCATTCAGGTACGTTATTTGAAATCTAGTGTAGCCTACTGTAATTAACTTATTTAGTATTGTCAGTAGCAGTGCCAAAAAATAAATATTCTCGGAATCTCATTTCAGTTAAACTCACAGTCTATCCGGAGTCCTATAATGATAAAAAAACCATTCTCCCGCCAGCTCACTGCCATCGGCTTACTCGCTATCCTAAATCCAGTAACGCATGCCGAAGGCGAACCTAGTCAGCTTTTTGAACCCGCTGAACAGGACGCAAAAGGCCGTTTTATTAATCTAGATAAAGAGCATTCCAAAGCGTCAATTAGGGTCACTGCACCCTTTTTTATGCGTCGCGTCGCCTCCTCATTATTTAGTCATGCTGGCGCCCCCAAGCGCATCGCCAACGATGGTGCCTATCTCCGGGAAAATGCCACACATAGTGATCCAACAGCTACCTGGATAGGCCATGCGACATTATTAGTACAGATGGAACATGTCACATTTCTCACCGATCCCATCTGGTCTAACACCCCAAGTCCAGTGCCGTTTGTCGGGCCAAACCGCCACGTGAAACCTGGCCTCGCGAT
This sequence comes from gamma proteobacterium HTCC2207, assembly GCA_905182245.1. Lineage (GTDB taxonomy): Bacteria > Pseudomonadota > Gammaproteobacteria > Pseudomonadales > Porticoccaceae > HTCC2207. The sequence goes on from CAJJAS010000041.1 coordinate 2,055, forward strand.
TAAAGACCTGCCGCCCATCGACTTTGTGGTTATTTCTCACAATCACTATGACCATTTAGATTTACCCACCTTGCGTAAGCTAGCCAAACGTAATGCCGAGACCATTTTCTTTGTGCCACTGGGCAATGGAAAACTGCTCCGCGACAATGGTATTGAGCAGGTTCAGGAAATGGACTGGGGGGATTCTATTAATTACAAAACTGCGACTATCCACTGTTTACCTACCCAACATTGGAGCAAACGCAGCCTCACAGATACCCGAAAAGCGCTTTGGTCTTCATGGGCTGTTACAGGCTCAGAGCGACGATTTTTCTTCGCTGGCGACACTGCCTACTACTCCGGATTTAAACAGATTGGCGAGAAGCTGGGGCCCTTTGATCTGGTTGCCGTGCCCATAGGGGCCTACGACCCAACAGCCATGATGAAGGCATCCCACATGAATCCAGAAGAGGCCGTGCAAGCGGCACTGGACCTGCAAGCCGAGAATGCCGTGGCTGTGCACTTTGGTACCTTTAATCTTTCCGATGAGCCTCTTGCCGAACCCCCATTGCGCTTTAAAGCCGCTGCAGAAAACACTGTACTGGCCGATAGACGCAGCTGGGTTATGGATATTGGCGAGACTCGAAAGTTTTAATGGGCACCGCCATTTATAGCCCGATTTAAAAGCAGACTTACGTTTAAAAAATAGATTTATAAAATACTAAAAAATTATTCTAATATCACTCTAATATCATTAATAAGCCCAAGTGGCTGAGGTAATACATGTCCCTATATAGTAGCTCCATCCCTGTTTTTGTTCGTCACCTAGATAGCTTATCTGGCCTGCTCGAGGCCGGCGCCACCTACGGTACTGAGCAGGATATCGACGAGTCAATTCTAACCAGTGGTCGCCTATTTCCCAATATGCACCCCCTTAGAAAACAAGTACAAATTGCCTGCGACATCGTTAAACGTGGTGGTGCTCGACTGGCAGATATCGAACCGCCGAGTGATGAAGACACAGAGATAAGTTTCGCCGAGCTACAGGCCAGAATTGCCAGTACCAAAGCATTTTTACAGACACTACCCGAAGAACCTATCAATGGGGCTGGAGACAAAACCATCGTCATGCCAGCTGGTCCCTATACCCTAACCTTTACCGGGCAAGAGTATCTAGATCTCTGGGTGCTACCTAATATGTATTTCCATATCAGCACCACCTACAACATTCTGCGTCACAATGGCGTGGCGATTGGTAAGAGTAATTATTTGGCGGTAGGATCTTTCGCTAGCTAGGATTGTTTTTGAAAGTACGGGGCGCCGTTCGAGCTGGCCCCGTAATATTTTCGTACAACTAATATGATTAATTTATCCAACTGGCCGGACTGGCCAGTTGGACATCTCTCTTTTCGTATTTTGCCTTAACTCTTTTTCAGATCCTGATTGCGCTTTTCCGCAGCAGCCCAGTCATCAGGCAACACTCTAGAAACCACCAAAAAGCTAATAATCGACGGGATGAACATAAGACAGGTCACCGACATCGCGTAACGCATTGCCTCCAGGTCAGGATGACCCTCTTTGAATACATCGATCAGCCAACCCGCAAAGGTAGGGCCGCCGCCCAGGGCAATCATATTGAGAATAAAGAAGAACAGCGCCGTAGACATGGCCCGCATATTAACCGGCGCCAAAGTCTGGGCAATGGCAAAACTAGGCCCCAGATAAATACCCAAGAAAAGTAAGAAGACTGTGGTGAAGGCTAGATGAGCCCAAACCGTCGTTACCCAAAAGCTTGCGATACCAATAGGTAAGCAAATGCCAATGGCGATGGCAGGTAACCAGCCGTAGGCCCGTATATTCTTAGCGCCCCATCTATCAGCGAGCTTAGCGCCAAAGAAAGCACCGCCCGCATAGGTAGTACCATTAATAACACCCAGCACCATCACCAGCGTTTTAAAGTCAAAGCTGGGATCCAGAGCAACCACATACTTAGTCTGGAATGCCGAGAAGGCATAGGACACAAACGAGCCAAAGGCGATACCCAGACACATGGACCACCAGGCTGGAATTTTAAGCAGGCTTTTTAGAGACTCGGTAAACGGTGGCTGGACGATATCCGCGTGATTATCAAATTCCATAGCACCGCGAACCGGCTCACGCAGCACAAGCCGCACAATTACTGCCAAGACCACACCAGAGACACCCAGAAAGATAAAGATACGACGCCAATCAACATCTTCACCAGAGGCGCCCATCAGCGACGCAGTAGCAAAATATGCCGCCATAATGCCGAGGGGAATACCCATTGAATAGACGCCTAACGCACCAGCGCGCTCTTCTTTGGGGTACAGGTCTGAAATAATCGAATGAGACGGTGGACTGCCACCCGCTTCACCGATACCCACACCCATGCGCGCCAAACCAATCTGCATAAAGTTGCCCGCCAGACCGGTTAAGGCGGTAAATCCACTCCAGACTGCCAAGGATATGGACAGAATATTGACCCGATTGTAGCGATCCGCCAGCCAGGCAATGGGAATGGCGACCAAGGTATAGAAAACAGCAAAGGCCAGACCAATCAATAGGCCTAGCTGAGTATTAGTCAGCCCCAAATCTTCTTGGATAAACGGCGCCAAAATTCCCACGATCTGTCGATCGATAAAATTGAAGCCATAAACGATAGTTAGCAGTACCAGAACAAGGCGACGATAGCTCTTGCTTGGCATTTTTTGGTCGGTCATTTAGATCCCCTAGCGATACCTTAAAGGTATTTATTATTATATTTAACAGCCAACCTAATCTACGTTAACCCCTTGAATAGAGCAAGCAACAGATAATCAATATCAGGGCCGCAGATAATTTCTTATCAGCACTGTGCTACCCTACGGCCACGCCATTACAAAAATTACAATATTATGCGTGACCAATCCAGCACTACCAGAACAGAGCCCGAGGTTGATTGGGCTATTTTTATTCCCTCCGTTATTATCGTTTTAGTCTGCGCCCTCCCCCTGATGATTTTTCCTGAAGAATCTGCAGTATTCCTGATCGACAGCCGCAAAAGCATCATGAGTAATTTTCTATGGCTATACCTGTCAATTGGTATGGCGGCGGTAATTTTCTGTCTGTGGCTAGCCTTTGGTCGCTATGCCCATGTCAAATTGGGCGCACCAGACGAACCCCCCGAATACTCCGACATTCATTGGGTCGCCATGATGTTTACGGCAGCCATTGGTGCTGGCGTGATTGCCTGGGGCTTTGCAGAGCCCATCTATTACCTACAAACCCCGCCCATGGGCATCGAGGTAGGCTCATCCAAGTCCTTTGAATGGGCACATATGTACCCGCTCTTTCATTGGGGGGTTATAGGTTGGGCCATCTATGCAGTTCCCGCCGTCCCTATTGCTTATATGCTCTATGTGAAGCGTTATACCACTATGCGCATAAGCAGTGCCTGTGATGGCGCCCTACCAAAAACAGGTCGCAGCCAGATCAAGACCACCATCGATATCTTTATTGTGCTGGGCGTTGTGGGTGGTGTTGCCACCTCCCTTGGCTTGGGCGTACCGCTACTCTCGGCCATGATCGCCACATTATTTGATGTGCCCGACAGCATGATGATCAAAATGGCGGTACTGGTATTTTGGACCGCGCTGTTCGGCGCTAGCGTGTATCGCGGCCTGAAGTCAGGTATCAAGGTGCTGGCTGACATCAATATTGCCCTGGCAGTTATCGCTATAGTCTTCGTATTAATCGCCGGTCCCGGAATGTTTATCCTGGACCTAACTGTTAACAGCCTGGGCCTAATGTTTAGCAATTTTATTACCATGGGCACCTGGACCGACCCCATCGACAACGGCAGCTTCCCGGAAGACTGGACAGGCTTTTACTGGGCCTGGTGGCTGGCTTACACCGGCATGATAGGCCTATTCTTTGCCCGCATTTCACGAGGTCGCACCATCCGCCAAGTGGTACTAGGGGTGATCGGTTGGGGCTGCTTAGGCACCTGGTTATTTATGGCGGTCATGGGTGGATACTCCCTTTACCTAGAGAGCACAGGCACATTAGCGGTCAAAGAAATCTTATCCACTCAGGGCATGTCGTTTGTGAACGCCCTAGTGATCAACAGCCTGCCGTTTGGTAAGTTCACACTGGCCATGTTCACCATTCTGTCGATCATATTTTATGCCACCAGCATTGATTCTGGCGCCTATGTTCTGGCCAGCATCTGCGCCAAAAATTTACCCAGCACCGCTGAACCAAGACGCTGGAGCCGTTTGGTCTGGGCCGGGCTACTAGCCATTATCACCGCGAGTGTTCTTCAGTCAGGTGCACTGGATATGGTGATGTCAGTAACCGTACTGTCCTCGATTCCCATAATCCCCATTATGATTCTGCTGTGTATTTCATTGGTGCGCTGGCTGAATGAAGATTTCGGTGCCATAGTGCGCAAAAGAGAAATGGCCCTATCGGTCGACGAGCTAGATATAAAACCTTAAAGACAGGCGACGATGACACAGGCTGTTAATGACTTCCCCACAGACCTACATGGCTGGGCTGAATTATTACCCGACCGGGATAAGCCTGCCCTGCTAGCGGGCAATCTTCGTGTGCAGTGGGTTGTCGTAGGCGCTGGGTTAACCGGACTCGCCTGCGCGCGGCGTTTGGCTGAGCTGCATCCAGACCATGAAATATTAATACTCGACGCACGTTTAGTGGGCCAAGGGGCTTCCGGTCGCAATTCAGGTTTTACCGTTGGCGTCAGCCATTTTCCGGGAGCTTTTAATGCAAAGCATAAAGCCAACTATGCACGGGTAAACCGCATCAACCAAGCCGGTGTTGCGCTATTGGATCAGCAGATTAAAGCCCAGGCTATTGACTGCCAGTGGGACAGCAGAGGCTTTCATCACGGCGCCGCCGACAGCCAATCAATCAACGAAAGTTCTCATTTTCTCGGCTACCTAGACGCCATGGAAATTGACCATACACCACTTGATCAAGACGCCATGCAACAGCGCTTTGGTACTGCGCTATATAAAACGGGTGTCCATGTTAAGGCTGGTGGGCTAGTGCAACCGGCCGCGCTAGTGCGCGGGCTTGCAGATTCTCTACCCCGCAATGTGAGATTAATTGAACAGTGCTCGGTACTAAAAATAAAATCAGGCAAGCCCATCACACTCACTACATCTCAGGGTGAAATCAGCACCGACAAATTAATATTGGCAACCAATTATGAGGCGGGTAAATTGGGATTTTTGTCTCGACGCCTTATTGGCAGTACCTTATCTGGAAGCTTTACTCGAAGGCTAACAGCAGCTGAATTGTCCAGCCTCGGTGAACATAAAGAATGGGGAATAATTTCTCTGCACAGCGGCGGTGCAACTATTCGTCTTACGGCCGACGGTCGAATCTGCTTACGCAACACTGGAGAATACTTTGGCGGTTCATTACTAACCCCAAGAAGGTTACAGCAGCGTCAGGCAATCCATCGCGCAAGTTTTGAAAAACGTTTTCAACAGCTACCCCACGTGCCCTTTGAATATTCCTGGTCAGGGGTGGAAGGCATCAGTCGCAATGGCACTAACTTTTTTGGTGAGC
>CAJJAS010000042.1 GCA_905182245.1 gamma proteobacterium HTCC2207
AGGTATTGAGATTTTATTAGATTAACTGTGCCAAATATGCGCCAAACCCCTATAAGTCATTGATTTATAAGGCAGTTCCCCCGATCGAGCATAGGGGCAACACAGAATTTGCGGTCAATCATGGAGAGTCAGGCTATTGTTTGTGGCTGCCGATTTTACACACTTTTTCTCCCTCATGCGCTGTTCAGAGTGAGCGTTTAATAAGGCTTTTTCGGATCGACATCGGGATCAGGATGATTCTTATTGCTAGGGATAATAGGCGTGCGGAACCTTTAATATCAGAATTTTATGTAATCATATATGATATTTAAATGTCTTTAAAAGCTAATGTAATATCATTAAAGATATTTTAAGTTGCATATGCAACTCTAGCTGCTGTATTGTATCTACAGCACTAATTTAGTGGTAATAGGGAATAGTGAGGGAACCGTTTCTAAGCAAAAAACATCAGGGTAGCTAGCATGAAAATCGATTATTTAACGCCAGAGGGTGCAATCCTCTCCGAAATGGGACTTAGGCTGGCGCGCGTGCGCAAACAGCAGGGCTTCTCGCAAACCCGTTTGGCTGAAGAAGCGGGTATTGGCGTCGCAACGCTACGTCGTATCGAATCTGGTCAGGACGGCCAGCTAGCCTCGTGGCTCAAATTAATGAAAGCTCTGCGAATGACCGCAGCCGTTGATGGATTACTACCAGAAACCTTTGATTCACCCATGGCTGAAGTTCTTTATAAGGCTAAGCAAAGTAAAAAAGGGCAGGTTACTGAGCAGGGCATTCGTTGGGGTGATGAAAGCGAATGACCACCGCGACGGTAAAGCTCTGGGGCACTACTATTGGCTACGTCGCCATGGACAGTGACGAGCGCTTTGCGAGGTTTGAATATGACCCTGAGTTTGAAGGCTTAGGTATTGAACCCGCACCCCTAATGATGCCTGTGCAGGGGCGGCGAATCTATCAGTTCCCCGATCTTCATCCTCGATCATTTCACGGTATGCCGGGGCTTATTGCTGACAGTTTGCCAGACAAATATGGGCAGCGTCTGATTGATGTATGGCTGGCACAAACCGGACGCAAGCCTACAGACTTTAATGCAGTGGACCGTCTCTGTTATACCGGCAAGCGTGGCATGGGCGCCCTAGAATTCGAACCCTCAGCAGGGCCGGATAAAAGCGACGATAAAGTATTAGCCATAGAAGACTTAACGGCGCTCGCCTCAATGGCCTTTGCGAGCAAGGAAACGTTGGATACTAAATTCACCGAAGCTGCGGAACAAACATCTAATGCAAAGGACGGGTTGCTGGATATCCTTAGAGTCGGCACCTCCGCGGGCGGCGCGCGAGCCAAAGCCGTTATCGCGTTCAACCCGCAAACCAAACAGGTACGTTCCAGGCAGCTAAATCTGCCCACTGGCTTTGAACATTGGCTGATCAAATTTGACGGTGTTAAATTTAGCGGCGACTGGGGTGTCGCAGATCCCTCAGGCTATGGCCTACTCGAATACAGCTACTACCTGATGGCAAAAGAGTGCGGCATCGACATGATGGAAAGCCGTATCCTGTCCGAAAATGGTCGCAATCACTTTATGACACGCCGTTTTGACCGAGATGCCGACGGCGGCAAGAAGTTTGTTCAGACCTTCGCCGCACTAACTCATTACGACTATTATGAAAGCGGTTATCATTCCTACGAGCAGTTATTTATGGCCATGAAACGATTGGGTATTCCCAAACGCGCCTTCGAAGAACAGTTCCGCCGCGTGGTATTCAATATTGTTAGCTGTAACCAAGATGACCATGTTAAAAATTTCGCCTTTATGATGGACAGACGCGGCAACTGGGATCTGTCTCCCGCCTATGATCTCTGTCATGGAGAGGGCAGCGAATTTACCCGCAATCATCAGCTAAGTATCAATGGCAAAACTAATAACTTTGACCGTCAAGATTTAAAACAGTTGGCGCAATATGCCGGCCTGCCTCGGGGTAGTGAAAAGCACATTATTCAGCGCACAGTCGAGGCCTTTGCCCAGTGGAAAACGGTGGCGGTTGATCTTGGTATTCCAGCCAACTTGCAGGAACATGTTTTGCGCACCCTGCGGTTACAAATATAACCCCCTGAATTAATACTGATTGCTAGAAAGGTAGGATTGCTTTAGGTTAGGCCTATAAACGAACGAGCCATATCTTAAAAAGAGCTCGATGAAAAAGCATAATAAACTAGGGTGATCCAATGAAACTGATTACAGGCCAGAGAATTCTCTGCAAACTGAGCAATGTGGGGCCAGGTCTCGGCGGATCATCACTCAACACTCTTCGAGCCACCTACGACAGTTTTGACAAACTATTTGGTAGCGGTTCTCGGTCTGATGTCACTACCGAGGACCGGTCAATCGATGTTGGTGAGCGCGAGTTAGGAATCAGAATTTATCGACCCACCAAGGCTACGCCAAAACTGACCATGGTCTACTTTCATGGTGGCGGCTATGCGATTGGTAGTTTTAAAAGTCATCATGGTTTCTGCAGCCTACTGACCAGTCGGGCCAATATAAACCTAATTTCCGTAGATTATCGACTGGCACCTGAAAGTCCGTTCCCCGGCCCGTTGCAGGATGGTTTAGATGCCTGGAACTGGGTGACAGAGCATGCAGCTGAGCTGGGTATTGAGCAGACAAAAATTGGCATGGGCGGTGATAGTGCTGGCGGTAATTTGGCAGCGGTTTTATCCATGCAGACCTTCGGGGATCTGTTACAAGGAGAGTTGAGCGTCGCCCCAAGCTTTCAGTTTTTACTTTATCCCTGGGTCGATATGAGCGGTGAGTCAGATTCGATTCGGCGTTTCGGTAAGGGCCTCATATTAACTCAGGAAACTATGACGTTTTTCCGTGACGCCTATGTACCCAAAGCCGCTGAATCTAAGGCACTTAAAACTAGCCCAATACTTTGTGAGGATATGAGCTCAACGCCAGATACGTTGGTGGTGACGGCGGAATACGATGTATTGAGAGATGAAGGTCTAGCCTTTGTTGAGAAATTACAGCAAGCAAAGGTGTCGGTATCACATCTTCATTTACCGGACTGTACTCATGGGTTTATTTCAACGGGCAAATTTAGCCCCGCAACAGGCAGGCGCTTAAATGAAGTCGCCGAGATGCTTGCTAAATACGCTGCTAATATCTAATAGTTAAAGGGCCGGTAGTTATAAAGTTAAAAGGATTCAGATAGGGAACGTCTGAGAGGTTACTTTCCGCGAGGCTACACAATCAAATAGGGAAGGATACCCAGCATGAATTCGTTCAAAGAATTTGATGAGATACTATCTATTGATAAGCAGCATCTGTTTATGATGAAACTCGGTGGTAAAACTATTGAGCTTGAATCATACCATCGAGAAATTGCCCACATTGAATTGCATTCGGGAGTTCCCCAGACCATTAATGGGCAGTTCAATATCGCCAGAAACATGGCCCTATACACCTACTTTTTTTATTCTCTTGGTTCTGAAGTGCAGCTCAAAAGCTACACCATTATCGAGCATGCTCTGCGTATTAAAGCCAACCGCCAAGACCTGATGCTGCGCCAGTTACTGATAAAAGCTAACCAAAAGAACTGGCTCTGTGATGCTCGATTTCGGCATATAAAAGAGCCAGATTTGGATAACCATTACTGTGATTCGCTGCCCAAGGTATTACCACAACTGCGCAATGAGTCTGCTCATGGCGTACCGCCGCTGGTGTGGGACTGCGTAGGCCATATTGAGAAATGTGCCGATCTGGTTAATCAGCTATTTGTTATCCCCAGGAAAATTAGTTGCCACTAAGTTTCGGTGAACGGTGTGTCATTGTTTGATTGAGAATAATAGTCGACTCGATATCCTCGACCTGATCTACATTGGCCAGCTTATCTTTTAGAAACGACTCAAAAGTCTGTAGATTTTGAGTCGCTATTCGCAGTACATAATCATGTACCCCCGCCAGCACGCAACATTCTAAAACCTCTGGAAGCAGTTCAATGGCCGACTCAAATTCTGCGGCATTGCTTGAGGTGTTCTTGCTGAGCTTCACAAACACAAAAGCAGAGACATTAATGCCCAACATACCGTGGTCGAGGCGGGCACTGTATTGTTGAATGAGCCCGCTTTGCTCCAGCTTGCGCAGACGGCGTAGGCAGGGCGTCTGGGATAGATTTACCCGCTCAGACAGTTCCGCATTACTAATGCGCGCATTGGCCTGCAATGCATTCAGAATCTTAATATCGATGGAATCTAGCTTTAGGGGTTCTGAGGGCATAATCATCTAATAATATTTAATAAAGGAGTGATATCGTACATTAAACTAGGGTTTGTCGGTATTATTTGACCGAAACGGCCATAACCTTTTTGTTATTATTTGCCTCTTTATAGAACCCCAATCAGGCGGAAAATACAGATGACAGTTAAGGCCCAGGCTCTCGATAAATGGATTCGCAATGAGTTCAGAGCAATAAACTCGGAACTCGAAGAGCTCTATTTCAACCTCCCAGATCGTCAAGCCAGCACTGATATTGGCACAGAGCTAAAGCAGCAGCTCGTAGATCAGGGAACCACACTGATTACCGACCTGCTCAATGAAGGCAATACCGACGAAGGCTTTGATAGCGGCTTTGATTTATTGGGCAATGTGGGTTTTTATATGGCCGCTTGCCGGCGTCACGAAATCACTGAGCCCTCTAGAGAAACTCGCTCACCGCTTCAGGAAGCCTCAGCGCTGGCCATGCAGCTGGGCGCCTCTCTGGGGGTTATTCCCCGTTTTGCCTCCTGCCATTTGGAAACCCACAACCGCGCGATTAATGGCATCTATAAAACATTCACGCAACTCGATGACGAAAAAATCTTTCTCGATTACAACACCCGCAGCGTGTTTGCATTTATCCGCGCCTCTGAAGCGCTGCGTCAAATCTTGCCCCTAGGGGTTTCCCATCCGGTGACCTACGATTTACTACTCACCGCCAAAGCAGCCCTAGAAGAGGTGTATCACAACAATCAAATCCTTTTCGAAAAACTCGATATCGACCGTTTTTTCTACTGTGTAAGACCCTACTACCGGCCCCATCGCGTAGGCTTGCATGAGTACAGAGGGGCCAATGCCGGGGACTTTGCCGGCATCAATGTTATCGATTTACTACTGGGCCTCTGTCAGGCTGATGACCCTTATTACTCTCAACTTCTCGTCGATAAGTTTCTGTTTATGCGCCCCGAAGATCAGCTAGTACTGCGCGATGCCATGCGACGCACCAGCTTATTAGATAGTTTTATGGACATCGCTAGCGAGCAACGCAACGAACCCTGGCTACAAAAAAACCTCGCACTATTTTTAGAGGTTTGCCATGCCCATGGCCAAACTGCGTTGCAGCACCACGAACAGTTGGTGCGCAAGTTTATCGAAAAGCCCGCAGACAGTGCCGACCTCACCGACACCAAAGGGCTAACGGCCAGTGGGCCACCCTTACCGGTCTTACTTAAAGGGCTGCGTAAACTCTGTGATATGCGCTGCGCGACCGATGTTGATGGCGAGTTTAGAACCCGCTTTAAAGATATTGAACAGCTAAAAGGTTGTCTGGCATGAGCACATCCGTACCCGCTTTTGCAGCTTATACTGGCACCTATCTGCTGAGCCATTCCGTCGGCCTACCATTACGGGATGCTCAGCAGGCAGCGCAAAAAGCATTTTGGCAACCATGGCAGCAGGCCGATGGAGAAATTTGGACCCATTGGTTAGCCGCCATTGATGGTTTTCGCACACAGCTGGCGACTTTATTAAAAGGAGAAAAGGGTAGCTTCTGCCCACAGACCAGCCTCTCGAGTGCGGTGGCAAAAATTATCGATTCACTGTCATTGGATCCAACTAAAAATTCTATTTTACTCAGCGAAGAAGATTTCCCGTCCATCGCCTTTGCATTGCAGCAGGCCGCAGGCGAGGGATACGCACTAAAATTTATACCGACAGATTACGATCTTGCAGATATCGATGTTTGGGATCAACAGATGACAGCCGATGTGGGCATGGTGCTCGTGACCCAGGTACAGTCCAATAATGGTCGCCAGTTGCCGGTGCAAAAAATTACCGAACTCAGTCATAGCAAAGGTATTTTATCCTTAGTCGATATCGCCCAGTCGGCAGGTATTCTGCCCATTAGCCTAGTGGGCTGGCAGGCTGACTTTGTACTGGGCTCCTGCGTAAAATGGATTGGTGGTGGCCCAGGTGCAGCCTTTATGTGGGTTAACCCAGAGATTATTGATCGCTGTGAACCCAAAAATGTCGGCTGGTTTTCCCACGAAAACCCCTTCGAATTTGATATTCATCATTTTCGTTACGCTGCAGATGCCCTGCGATTTTGGGGTGGCACGCCCTCGGTGTATCCCTATGTGGTGGCAGCCCATAGCTTAGAATCTGTTAACCGTACTGGCATAGAAACGATTCGGGCACATAACATTATGCTGGCAGATAAGATTATTCAGGCATTGAGTCCCGCGGTATTAGTGTCGCCACCTGAGCCCGAGTTGCGAAGTGGAACAGTGATTCTGCATTTTGCTGATCGTCAGGCAGCGCTAATAAAGCGTTTACAGGATCAGCATATTCACTTTGATAGTCGCGCCAAGGGTATTCGTCTGTCTCCTCATCTGTGCAATAACAGTCAGCAAATTGATTCATTATTGGATAGTTTTTAATGTCAAGATAGCGTGAATGGTCTTAGCAAGCTCGATGTTTCGGAGTAATGAATATTAAAGTATTCTTAGCCCATAAAAATTTGTCACTAAGAGCAAAAAACTATGGGTAAAACAGGATTGAACCGTCGACAATTACTACAGGGCTTTGGAGCAAGTTTAGGCGTATTGGCACTGCGAGGCTTTGAGGTCCAAGCTGCATCACCGGTCTATTTTACCCATGGTATTGCCAGTGGCGATCCGCTCTCTGATCGAGTGATACTCTGGACGCGACTGCTACCCGGTAATGGCCAAGACGAGACTATTCACTGCACATGGCAGGTTGCTATAGATCGCGAGTTTAAGCAGATACTGAGTACTGGCGAAGCATCAACCTCTGCCCAACAAGATTACTGCCTCAAAATAGATGCTGCGGGACTCTCCGCAAACCAACATTATTTTTATCGATTTATCGCCGAGGGGATTACTAGTCCCGTGGGTATGACCCGCACCTTACCAGTGGGTGATATCAATGAATTTCGACTGGGCGTCTGCTCCTGCTCAAACTATCCTCAGGGCTACTTTAACGTTTACCGCCATATGGCCA
>CAJJAS010000043.1 GCA_905182245.1 gamma proteobacterium HTCC2207
CACAGTAGCTGCCGACTAACAGCTGATGCCGCTGCTGGGTAACCGAGGAAACTCCAGATAATTCAATGGCGAGTAACTCACGTTGGGTATATGCGGCACTGCGAATAAGACTGTAGCGGTCGACTCTGTAGCTTTTACTTTCGTCCGGTGAGATGTTAGTGCAGCCAGACAGTCCGCCTAATAACACCGCCGCCAAAATAAATAATTTTAGTAAATAACGCCTTTGAATAATTGCTGTTATGTTCACCTTTTACTCCTTGGTAGGATGTTATTTATGCGCCAAGCTAGGCGTTCCTGTAAAAAATTCAATATGCCAAGCTTATCTCGTCGAGTCAACATGTAAAATCCAATAATCTTATGCAGCGCCCAAATAAAGACTCAATCTATTACCGTGAATTTGTAAATGTGCAAAAAAATCTACGGAGTAAAATTATTGTTCTGCGAAAAAGTAAAGGTCTTGCTCAAGAAGATATGACATCCTATGAATTGTCTGTACGTTAGTATCAGCGTATGTAATAAGACCCTTCAGCAAATTCTTCACTCTGGAAATTATTTTAAATTGTTAAAGCTCACAGCTTGGATATTAAAGAATTACTCGACATAGAATGATATTAAACTTCGTTTATAAAATACTTAAAATATATATCTACTATCTCCCCACTATCTAGTTGAAGTGAATAATAATAATTGGTAGACGATTTTTTATTGATCTAGGTCAATAAAGTGATTTCATAGGCCGACATATTTTTCGTCAAAATTATTTTCTGGCCGTTGATCGATTAGGCAGGTTGATTAACCCAGGAAAATATACTATTTTCATATAACATATATTTAAAATATACCTTTTAAACAATAACGTTGTTACTTGAGGCTAGGTGAGTTTATGGTTTAAACCATAGTTGCCGCCAAGCCAGACGTGTTGCATAAAAAGTGAATATGACAGTCTCCTTCCACAACTTTGACAGGGAAGTCATCTATTATGCAACGGCCAGATCCAGACTCAGTTTATTATCATGAATTTATCGAACTGCAAAAGAAACTACGGGACAAAATCGTGAAGTTACGAAAAAGTCGCCAATTCGTGCAGGAAGATATGGCTAACTATGAACTGTCTGTTCGCCAGTATCAGCGAATGGAACAGGACCCAACCGCGATTAGTTCCCTGTGGCAGCTGTTCAAAATTGCTAAGGCGCACAATCTCGACGTCAATCAGCTCCTTGAAATAGACTAATTTTCCCGTACAGTTAGGTTCCAAAGGTAGTTATGCCATAACGCCAGAGCCTAGGGTGTACCTGCAACTGCGACAATTTGTCACATTTCTACGAATGCCATCTCTTGCTAGCATGCTGCCCTGCTAAATAGACTTGGATTTCAACTGTGCACAGCCGCGTTTTTGTTCGTTTCCCCCATTATTTTTTGATTACCCTGTGTCTTCTTGGCGCTAGCTTTGCCTCTGCCGTAGAAGAGGTTACTGTGATTGCCGATCAGGTCTTCAAGGATACAACGCTCGTTAGTCCCACCAGTACTATCTCTGCAGCCCAGCTTGAGTCGATTAGTCTGACGACGGTTGAAGACGCGCTCGCCCACGAACCTAGCCTCATTGTCCGCAAGCGCTTTATTGGTGATCCCAATGGAGTCATTGGCATGCGTGGCTCCAATATGTTCCAGACCACTCGCTCTATGGTATTTGTTGACGGCCTTCCGCTGCACTACCACCTGCAGACGAGATTTCGCGGTGCACCTCGCTGGTCTTTGGTCTCTCCCGGCGAGATTGAGAATGTGGAAGTTATCTATGGCGCGTTTTCGGCTGAGTACAGCGGTAATGCCATGGGTGGAGTGGTCAACGTCAATACCAGAAGACCGACTGCAGAGCGTATTACTTTTGAATCGGGCTACTTCGCACAAGAGTATCAGCAGCAAAATTCTGATGAAATCTTTGGTGGCTATCGAACCTACGCTTCCTACGAGAACCAAATAGGTAATCTAGGTTTCTTCGGGTCATACACCAAGATGGACAATGAAGGTCAGCCCCAGACTCAGCTGTTTTCTCAACGGGTAACTGGCACTGCTGGCGCAGTAGTAAGTTCGGGCTCTGTTCAGGGTAGTAATGAGTTCTCTGAAGACGGCATTTACTTTGCAGACTCTGGCCCTGAAAGCTCAAAAATAGATGTCTACAAAGCCAAGCTGTTTTACGATTTAGATCGAATCCAGTTTCGTGGCTCAGTGGCTTATGAGGATCGCACTAGGGCTGAAGATCAGCAGAACAACTTCCTCCTTGATAGTAATGGCAACCCAGTCTTTGATCGTCGAGTAGAGATAGAAGATGTGGTTTATGACACCTATGCCTTTGGCCGCAGTCGATTACAGCAGCGGACTCAGAAGCGCGACAGTTTGTTATTAGGGGCTGGATTCAGTGCTGCACTGAATGATGACTGGGTAACCGATGCTTTCTATAGTCAGTTTACTATTCTCGATGATGTCGAAACGCGTTCCGGCAATCATCCCTTAGCGGATACTTACCTTGCCGATAATGAGCGCTATCGGGGTCGTATTACAGAGTACGATAATACTGGCTGGAAGATTTTTGATATTAAATTCGCGACAGAGTCTTGGCTTGGCGACGATCGTCAAAGGCTGTCCCTCGGTCTGCACTATGATGAGTACCAGCTTAAATACGTTGTTGATGATTACAACAGTATTACCGGCGAGCGGGATGTGGATGAAACTGATGGCCATGCAGGAACGGGTCGCCCCGATAGTGGTGGTAAGGCGAGTACGTCGGCACTATTTTTGCAATACGGCTATGCCCTAGGCGATCAATGGGACCTGTCACTCGGTCTGCGTTATGAAGACTGGCAGGCCCAAGAGGGTTTTATCGGATCTGCGCAAACTCCAGAGCGCATAGAGACTGGCCTGTCACCCAAACTCTCTCTGGCCTGGGAACCCAATGATACTTACCAGTTACGCTACTCCCTGGCCAGAGCTCTGCGCTTCCCGGTGATTGAAGAACTGTACGTTAACGATAATCAAGGGGCGGGTGCTGCAGTGATATCTGACCCCAGTCTGAGTCCAGAGGATGGGGTTTTTCATAATCTCTCGTTTGTGCAGGCTATGGGTGATGCAAAGGTTAATAAAGGCACAGTTCGAATCAATCTTTTCTACGAAGTCATTGATGATGTCATCTTTAACCAGCAGGCAACTAACGGCACCTCGACCTTATTACCTGTCGGTGAGGTAACGACAATGGGAACAGAGTTTATCTGGGAACAGCGAGCGCTTTTCAATAGCCCCTTAGATGTTCGCTTTAACCTCACTCACACCGATACCGAGATCACAGAGAATGTGTTTAATCCCAGTTTTGAGGGTAAGCAGTTTCCAAGATCTGCCGAGTGGCGCAGTAACCTTATGCTCAGCTATAAGCTTTCTGAACAATGGAATCTGGGGGCCAGTGTGCGTTACGCGAGCGATAGTTTTGGAGAACTCGATAACAGCGATACCGCTGACAATGTTTTCGGTGCTCAAGATAGCTTCTTGTTTGTTGGCGCCAAGCTTAATTGGCAGGCGTCTAAGTCTCTAAAGTTAAGTGCGGGTATCGATAACCTATTTAATGAAGAGGCCTATGTGTTCCATCCCTGGCCCGGCCGTACCTACCACTTACAAGCCAAGTATCAGATAGCGCAATAAGATGACCGATAGATCGCAGCTACTCAAACAACGACTATGGCGCTGGCATTTTATGGCCGGACTAATAGTCTGTCCCTTTGCCATATTGCTGTCCCTTAGTGGGTCCATTTATCTGTTTAAGCCACAGATTGATAATTATGAAGAGACTACCATTAACGCCTTAGCGCCGGTTGACGAGAGTCAGTCTTCCGGTGGATATTCCAAACCAGGGATTAGTGGCCACATAAAAATGCTGTTGGCCAAGTATCCCGAAGCCGATTTTAAGCGGGTTATTTTGTCGAAACCTGGCGATCGCTCATTAGAGATAGAGCTGCAAGATACTCAGGGTGAAAAAACAATTTATTGGATCGATAGTCTGTCAGGGCAGGTTCTAATTAGTAAGAATAGTGATCAGCGATTTATGCAGCGGGTCAAAAAACTGCACAGTGAGCTATTGCTTGGGAATATGGGTTCCTATGTGGTGGAGCTAATGGCCAGCTGGTTAATCATTCTTGTGGTGAGTGGCCTGTATCTTTGGTTATCAAAACCAGAAAACCAGCAGACTCCCATTCGGGTTGCCGTTGCCGAGTTTGATAAAGCGGCTCCGGCCAAAAAATGGCGTAGCCTTCATGGCGTGATTGGTTTCTGGTTTACCCTGCCGATTATTATTTTACTACTTTCAGGGCTTCCCTGGACTCAGCTGTGGGGTTCTGGATTCGACAGGGTCAAGGTTTGGGCTGGTTGGCAGGGGCCCGGTCAGGAATGGTTTGTCACCCTACAATCCAAGACGCCAGATGGGCAGAGGGTACAGTTGCATGAATCAACCTTGTGGGAAATTAAGGCTGATCCCCATGCCCATCATGGTTCTTCAACTGCTATAGATACGAGTGCCTTAGATTGGGCTGTGCTAGACGCTATTCGAAATACATCAGAAGTAGCTGCCTTGATACACCCTGTGCAGATAGCCCCACCAAAACCCAATAATGGCGTCTGGACAGTACGCTCTATGCCGGGCCAGCGATCTGAGCGTGAAACCCTGCATTTTGACCAGTATTCCGCAGTGTTAATAAAGCACATTGGTTTCGCAGACCACCATCCTGTGGAGCAGTTTGTGTCTCAGGGTGTTTCACTCCATGAGGGCGCGCTATTTGGCTGGCCCAACCAGTTACTGGGTGTACTCACTGCATTGGCCATTACCTGTATCAGTGTTTTTGGACTGTATTCTTGGTGGTTGCGTAAGCCAGAGGGTAGGGTGGGTGTTCCTGATAGAGTTGAGCAGAAGCCGTCTAAAGGGTTTTTTGTAGGGATAGTTTTGCTTGGTTTGTTACTGCCTGCTGCGGGTATAAGTTTTGTGGTTATCTATATTATTGAGTGGATTGGAATTAGGGCGGATTCGACAATACGCTGAGATCATCTGTTCTATCGCTAGTTATTCATAAGGCTATCTATAAGTAATGGCGGCATCCTCCTATAAACACTACACTGCGGTCTTGAGATACTCTTCGGCTTATGGCCCACCTTTGCAGGATTCCAATGAAAACCACCTTCAATTTAGTGCACCCTAAAATCAAATTGCCTCGGGTCGTAGACTCAGTTAAGCATGAGATTAGAACATTCCTCAAGAAATCACGCCTAAACACCTTGCCCTCTGGTGCTAAGTATTGGGATTTTGACTGTAAAATTGGCTCCTCCGAAAAGAAGGCTGTCGATGTACATCTGTCGTCTCTGATCAAAAATATTGATGAGTTTGTGGCGAATAATATTATGGACTTTTATGTAGAGATCACCCCTAAAGCCATTGTTGTCGGTGAAGCTACGCCGGCTCAGGAGGAATAGCCATCAACAATAATGATATCTTACGCCGTGTGCGTTACGTCTTTGATTTTAGCGACCCCATGATGCTGTCGCTGTTTAAGCTCGGTGGTTATGAGGGCAATAAAGCGGAGCTGACAACCTGGTTGGCAAGGGAAGGCGAGGCTAATTTTGTTTTGTGTGAGGATGTTAATCTGGCGAGCTTTCTCAATGGCCTGATTATTAAGAACAGAGGGCCTAGCGACGATGGCACCCCTGAGCCTGAAACCTTTTTGAGCAACAACAGTGTATTTCGGAAGTTGAAGATTGCCCTTAGCCTGCAGGCCGATGAAATAATTATGATTTTAAAGCTCAGCGAATTTACCATGAGTAAACATGAGTTGAGTGCGCTGTTTAGACGGCCTGATCATAAGAACTATCGACAGTGCTTAGATCAGGTACTGCGTAATTTTCTTGATGGGATGGAAAAGCATTACAGGCAAAAATAGATAGGCTAATAAAATTCCTGAGTAAAACCTAAGGCTTAAAATAATAGGACAGGTGCAGTTTTATCTAAGACACAGAGACCGCTGCATTGTAACTGCTGGGGTCTCATCGTCTCATTGTCGGTTTACCTGACATGGCGATATTGGAATACTCTTACCTAACCTAAAAGCACAGTGCACAGCAAAGAACCGCAAGACAGGGCAGCGCTGCAAAAATCCCGCTGCGTTTGGCTGTAAATCGTGCCGTTACCACGGCGCTACGCTTCTACTGACAAAGAGGACGCTTTCCGTGCCTACTTACCGAGCTTGAGGCGTACCCGAGTACTGGCAGGCTCGGATGCACAGGATCCAATGGGTGCAGGTTTTGAGGTGTTGTGGGATGATTGGCGGCAGACTTGGACAAAAACCGATCCGCGCAAATTCGATTACACTTTGTCCGGAGAGGGTTTTGTGCTAGCTCAGGGTGAAACAGGAGGTGTCTACAATCCAGTTACAACGGATGATAGTAGTTGTCAGATCAGCAGCATTGAGATGGAGTTGCGTC
>CAJJAS010000044.1 GCA_905182245.1 gamma proteobacterium HTCC2207
GAAGTTAGCAAAATCAACATCGACGGTTTGGCTAGCATTGGCGCCAATATTAAAGCTCACGACACCATTGGTTCCGACAGAACCGTCTAGAATATTGGTATTGTTAAACTGCGTTGTATCAACCACACGCTGAATTTCAGTGGCTAGGTTAGCAAATTCCTTGTTCATGTTTGTTAGGTCAGCGGTAGTGTTAGTGCCATTGCTTGAAGAAACCGATATCTCACGCATACGTTGCAGCATGGAATCAATTTCCACTGCGGCGCCGTCTGCTGTTTGGATCATGCTGATGGCATCATTAGCATTGCGCACAGCCTGGTTTAAACCAGTAACCTGAGCATCCATCTTAGAAACGATTGCAAGGCCAGCAGCATCGTCTGCAGCAGAGTTAATGCGTGAACCTGTTGATAGGCGCTCCATTGTCTGGCTCATGGCGCGATTGTTTTGGGTAAGTGCGTTGGCGGTTAACTGAGCCGACACATTAGTATTGATAGATGTCATGTTGTAATCCTTTTCTAGAGTAAATAAATTAGTTTGCGTATAAATTTGGGTCTAAGTTTCCTGTTGCTAATTTACTAATCGACAAGTGTTTAAAATACTTGAGGCAATGTTTACAAAAGAATAGGTTGTATTGCTTTGGGGTTTGCTGCCGAAAAATAACAGCGCAGAGGCTACCTTTATAGGTCAAAAGGGTAGAGCGGTTAGGCCACGACTGAATAGCCTGAAATTTCTAGGCCTGACCAAAACGCAAAAACCTCCCAAAAGGGAGGTTTTTAGCGGTACGGCCGTTAGGGGGAGTCTAGGCCAAACGCTTAGTTAGCCTTTAAGTAAGGACAGTACGGACTGGTTTGACTGATTAGCCTGGGCCAGCATCGCGGTGCTCGCCTGCTGAATAATCTGTGTTCGTGCCAGCTCGGTGGTCTCTGTCGCGTAATCAGCATCTTCAATGCGGCTGCGCGATGCCATGGCATTCATAGAGCCGTTGCTCAGGTTATCAATGGCATATTCTAAGCGGTTCATTCCTGCACCAAAGATTGCACGCTGTGCGTTAATGCCATCAAGTGCGGCGTCTAAATCCGCTAGTGCCGTGTTGGCACCCACGTCTGTGGCGATTGAAAGATCAGACAGATCACGACCATACACACTGCTGAGCGCGGTGAAACCAGCGGTTTCTTCGCTGACGGCGTTGGCGATATTAACCCCGCCATCGTCTGCGGTGATCGTCGGCGTTGAAAGTACTGCCTTCGGGTCTTCGTAGGTCAGTGTTAAACCAGAGGCTACTGCGTCTGTTCCGTCCACTGTTCTTGTGATGGCATATGCAGCACCGGCTGCGACAGTAGAAATAGATGGCGCACTGTCTGCTACACCGGTCGTTTTATTGGTTAATACAATTCCAGTACTGCCGGCATTTACGGTGGCAATAAAATTAAAGTCGGCAAACGCAGAGTCGGTATTGATCGCCTGAACTAAGCCAGGCAAATCCTGGGTACCTGCTGTTGTAGCTAACATCTCAGCCGGGGTAATACTGACTGAATTGCCGCTGCCATCGCTGAGCACAATATTCGTAGGGTTACCAACAAGGGTTGTTATGTTAGCGTTAGTGATGGCGATGTTAAATGCAGCCTCGACGCCAGTGACCGCAGTTGTCTGAGAAACAGTGAATCCAAGATCGGCATGCTCGGCATGGGAGGTAACGAGGCTAGTCAAAGCGGCTACTGTACTTACGCCGCTAGCATCTACGGTTAGCGAGTGCTCACCATCCGAAAGAACAATATCGCCGTCAATAGCGAGGACTTCAGTGTCCGTTAATGCTGTTTGATAAACTGCGGCCACTGCTGCAACGGAAACGCCGGCGGCGGTAACCGTAATATTTCCTGCGGTTTCAACGCCTGCAGTGTCTGCGGTGAATACGGGGGCTGTGGCAATTGTTTCTGCAGTCTTATACGTGATATCGAGACCCGTTCCAGCGGCATCTACGCTCACGGCAAATTTAAGACTGGTGTAGTTGAGGTCGGCTTGGATGTCAGTCACCAAGTCTGCCAGGTCTGCTGGCGCTGTGGTATTTGTATCTGCTGCGCTGTAATCGATGGAAATGGTGGTAGTGCCGTCTGTTAGATTGACTAT
>CAJJAS010000045.1 GCA_905182245.1 gamma proteobacterium HTCC2207
AGAATGGGTCGTTCTCGTTCTTCGCTAAATATTTTGGTGTGGGGTGTTTGAGTGCGAGCTGTAACGCGCCAGTCAATGGTGCGCACATCATCGCCGGGCTGATACAGGCGCACCTGATCAAAGTCCATGCCGCGCCCACGAAAGCTGGATTTATGGCCGCCAGCGAGCATCTGTCGCGCCTGAATTTTTGGAAATCCACTGAGTTCCCGGGCGCCATAACGCAGCCGCACCATCTCGGTGAGGCTGGCGACTGCCGGGTGCTGGTTAAGCGCTTCCTGAGTCAGGCTGTCGGTCATAGGTGCTTATTCATGCCGAGGGTACGGACGCCAGTAATCGGTCGATAACCTGATTGGCAGTGACGCCACTGGCTTCGGCTTCGAAGCTTAAAATCAGTCGGTGGCGCAATACATCATGGGCCACGGCTCGAACATCATCTGGGGTTACAAAGTCACGGCCTTCTAACCATGCCAGTGCTCGACTGCAGCGATCTAGGGCAATGGTGGCTCTTGGGCTGGCGCCGTAATCCAACCACTGGGCTAGCTCGCCGCCATAGGCCTTGGTGTTTCGGGTGGCTAGAATTATCTGCACTAAATACTCTTCGACGGGCTCTGCCATATGGACTGCGAGTGCCTGTTTGCGGGCCTCGAGCAATGTTGCCTGGCTGATAGGCTCGATAGTTTCCTGTGCCTGATGCAGCGCTTCCTGTCGAGACAGGGCGAGAATTTGGCGCTCGGTCTCTGGGGCTGGGTAGTCCACCAGAATATGCATTAAGAAGCGGTCCATCTGGGCTTCGGGCAATGGATAGGTGCCTTCTTGCTCAATGGGATTTTGCGTGGCCATTACCAAAAACAGTTCCGGCAGCTGGTAGGTGTTTTTACCCACAGATATCTGACGCTCGGCCATGGCTTCCAACAGCGCGGACTGAACCTTGGCCGGTGCACGGTTTATTTCGTCTGCCAGCACTAGGTTGTGAAACAGTGGCCCTGCCTGAAATTCAAAGGTGCCCTCTTGGGGGCGGTAGATGTCACTGCCGGTAATGTCGGCGGGCAGTAGATCTGGGGTAAATTGCACCCGGTGAAAATCTGCTTCGAGACCTTCGGATAGGGTTTTGATGGCCTTGGTCTTGGCTAGGCCAGGCGCGCCTTCAACAAGCAGGTGCCCATCGGCGAGCAGGGCGATAATCAGGCGTTCAACAAGGTGATTCTGGCCGACAATTTTACTGCCGAGCCACTGTTTAAGTTGGTTGATATTCTGGTGCAAATCTAACCTCTGCTAGTGGGTTTACATGATGGAATGGTGGGTGATTCTAGTGGCTATGCCGACAAGACTCAAATGGCGTTTTTATATGCCTTTTTGTCGGGTTTTTTTACTAGCTAAAAGCGATTTAGTTTTGTTACCCTAGAACGCAGAAAGCTTCTAACCAAGCTACAGACTTATAAAAAACAGAAAGGTTTCAAAACCCGATCATGGATGCTAAAAATAAGGGTCAGCGAGCTGATTTAATTCAGTCCCTAAACAAAATCGCCAGTAAAAGCCTTAACAAATCTCAGGCACAGCAGTTTACTAATTTTACTGCTAACGCCATGCATTTCTATCCAGACGCTGACTATTTAGCCAGGCCGCCAGAAGATATCTTCTGGAATCTCTGGA
Organism: gamma proteobacterium HTCC2207; assembly: GCA_905182245.1. Lineage (GTDB taxonomy): Bacteria > Pseudomonadota > Gammaproteobacteria > Pseudomonadales > Porticoccaceae > HTCC2207. The sequence continues at coordinate 1,651 of CAJJAS010000045.1, forward strand.
GCCTGTGCCGCTTTAGCACTGAAGCCCCAAGCCCCCCAGTCGATGGGCAGGTCGCCGCTGGTCTTGCAAAGGTCCGGGTATTTAACCCCAACCCGGAGCATGACGGCTGGTTAAGCAAACATACCACTATCTTTATCAACCAGCATGACATGCCCTTTCTGGTTGATTCTCTGCGCATAGTACTCAACCGTCGCGGGCTTAATATTTTTACGTTGCAGAGCAACCCCGTGTGGGCCGTGCGCGATAGTGCCGGTGTTATCGAGAGCATCCATTCCGACTATGCCGAGGGTGCCGAGCGGGAAGCCTTTATTACCATCGAAGTAGACATGCATGCCGAGTCTGAACTTGCCGACCTGCACAGAGATCTGGCGTCGGTGCTAGATGATGTTGAGGTGGTGGTGGGTGCCTTTGATCCCATGCGCGAGCGGGTTGAGAGTCTGATCACTGAACTTCAGGCCAATGCACCAAAAGTAGAGCAGCTGGATGAGTCGCTGGAGTTTTTACGCTGGATTTACAACGGCTACTTTACCTTCACTGGCTGTGCAGAATTTGATCTAACCACCGACGGCGATAGCATGTACCTCAGCGAAGTGGACGATAGTCGCCACGGCCTACTAAAAAAGTACAGCGGCGATCACCGCGAAGAATTAGTGGAAGAGTTGGGCCCAGGCGTTCGTGGACTCTATGAGGGCGATGACTTACTGACTATTACCAAGTCGTCGCGACGTTCTCGTGTGCACCGCGATGTGTATTCCGACTACGTGGTGGTCAAACGATTTAATGAACAGGGCGAGCCCTGTGGTGAAGTGCGCTTCATGGGCCTCTACACCTCCCAGTTTTACTCCTACAGCCCGCGCCGCATACCGCTACTGCGTAACAAAGTTAACTGGGTGATGGATAACTCAGGCTTCAAGCAGACTAGCCATGACGGCAAGGCGCTGATGGCTATTTTGGACTTCCATCCTCGTGATGAACTGTTCTTTGTCAGCAAGGAAATTCTTGCCGAGACAGCGATTGGTATTTGGCAGATTTATGAGCGTCGAGTGATCAAGGCATTTATGCATCCTGATCCCTTTGATAAGTTCGTCACCTGTATTCTATATCTGCCGCGCGAGTCTTTTAGCACCCAGTCGCGGATGAAAATTCAGCAGGCTATCGGCGTTGAGCTAGAAGCCGTAGAGAGTGAGTTTACGACCCAGTTTTTGCCAGAGTCTGTGCTGGTGCGTATCTATCTTGTGTACCAGATTCGTAGCAAGAAGTACCTCGAAGTAGACAGCACCCAACTAGAAAATATTGTTCGTCAGGTCACTCGTGACTGGTCTGATGAGTTTGCAGAGATGGCCATCAGTTCTGTGGGTGAAAACGAAGGCCAAGGCTTGGCTCGACGCTTTCAGCGCGCATTCCCAGCCGCTTATCGTGAGCTTTATAGCCCCCAGCAGGCGGTTGCCCATATTGGCTTATTTGATGCCTTAGAAAATTCTGGTGAGCTAGCCATTGAGCTGCAGCACAAGCAGGCGGCAGAGAATAATCATCTGCAGCTAAAGCTGTTTCATCTGGACGAGCCATTAGAACTCTCGGATATGATTCCGGTGTTAGAAAACCTCGGCTTTCGCGTAGTGATGGAGCATCCCTACTTAATAGAGCCGGATAAGGAAGGCCAGGTGTGGCTGCAAGAGTTCCAGCTGTCGTTCTCGCTAGATGTGAATGTCGATGTAGAAGCAGTGCAGGGCAACTTTAAGCAGGCATTGAGCAGAGTCTGGAAAGGCGACGCGGAAAACGATAGCTTTAACCGCCTGGTGATTGGTGCGCGTTTAGATTGGCGTGCCGTGGCTATGCTGCGACTCTATGCCCGCTACTTAAAGCAGCTGGGTATTTCCTACAGTCAGGTATTTATAGCCGATACATTGTCGCGCTATCTGGATATTACCCGCAATCTGGTGGCTCTGTTTAAAAGCTATTTCGATCCGCGCTATGCCGGCGACAGTCGCTCTGAGCGCTCAGAAGGTTTGGCGAGAAAAATTCTTGAAGGACTAGACGCGGTTGAGAACATTAGTGAAGACAATGTAATTCGCAGTTACCTAGAAGTGATTCAGGCTACATTGCGTACTAACTTCTTCCAAACCTTTGAAGACGGGACCAATAAATCTTATATCTCGGTCAAGCTGGAGTCGGGCAAAATCTCTCTGGCCCCCAAGCCGAGGCCTGCCTATGAAATATTCGTCTACTCCCCAAGAGTGGAAGGTGTGCATTTGCGTGGTGGCAAGGTAGCCCGCGGTGGTTTGCGCTGGTCGGATCGGCTGGAAGATTATCGCACCGAGGTACTGGGCTTAGTAAAGGCCCAGCAAGTAAAGAATGCAGTGATTGTGCCCACTGGCGCCAAGGGCGGCTTTGTCGCCAAACAGGCGTCTATGGCTGCCGGTCGTGAAGCCTGGTTACAGGAAGGTATAGCGAGCTATATGCTCTATATACAGGCTCTTTTAGATATTAGTGACAACCTTATTGAGGGTGAAGTAGTACCGCCAATAGATGTGGTGCGCCGTGATGGCGACGACCCTTACCTAGTTGTTGCCGCCGATAAGGGCACAGCTACATTCTCGGATATTGCCAATGAAATTTCTGAGGCCAACAACTTCTGGCTCGGAGATGCCTTCGCCTCTGGAGGCGGCAATGGTTACGACCATAAGGGCATGGGTATTACAGCCCGAGGTGCCTGGGTAGCTGTGCAGCGCCACTTCCGTGAAGTAGGCATGGATATCCAGAAACAAGACTTCACCGTGGTCGGTGTTGGCGACATGGGCGGTGATGTATTTGGTAATGGCATGCTGTTATCAGAGCATATTCAGCTGGTGGCTGCGTTTAACCATCTGCATATCTTTATTGATCCAAACCCAGATTCCGCGGCCACCTTTAAAGAGCGCAAGCGCCTCTTTGAAACACCGCGCACCACCTGGGATGATTTTGATAAGTCATTGATGTCCAAAGGCGGGGCACTGTATTCCCGTTCCGCCAAGTCTCTTAAGCTCACGCCCCAGATCAAGGCGCGCTTTAATATTGAGAAAGATGAAGTCAGCCCCACAGAGCTGATGACTGCACTGCTGAAGTCCGAAGTTGATTTGATTTGGAATGGCGGCATTGGTACCTATGTGAAGTCCTCCGGTGAAAACAATGCCGAAGTAGGGGATCGAGCCAATGATGGCCTGCGGGTTAACGGCAAAGACCTGCGCTGTAAGGTATTTGGTGAAGGCGGTAATCTGGGTATGACCCAACGTGGTCGTATTGAGTTCTGTCTAAAAGGCGGCCTCTGTAACACCGACTTTATTGATAATGCCGCTGGAGTGGACTGCTCAGACCACGAGGTGAATATTAAAATTCTCCTCAACAAAGAAGTTATGGCTGGCCGACTGACTATGCCGGATAGAAACGAGTTTCTCGCCTCTATGACCGACAGTGTGGCTGAGTTAGTGCTACATAATAATGAGCGACAAACTCAGGCCATTAGTCTGGCCATGCATCGCAGTGATCAGCAGCACGCCGAATATCAACGCTTTATGGCTTGGTTGGAAGAGAGTGGAAGGCTAGATCGAGAGCTAGAATTTCTGCCCACAGACGACCAGCTCAATGAGCGAATTAACCGCAATAAGCCTGTCTGGACAAGGTCAGAGCTATCCGTGCTGGTCTGTTATTCCAAGGTAATGCTCAAAGAAGTGCTGTTGCAGGCAGATTTACTTTCAGAGCCCTGGTTGGCTAAGTCAGTGAACGATGCCTTCCCTGAAGAGCTAGTGAATCGTTACAGCGACGCAGTGGCAGAGCATCAACTACGCCATGAAATTGTCGCAACACAGCTAGCCAACGATCTGGTGGATAGGATGGGCTTTAGCTTCTTCTTCCGCCAAATGGAATCTACCGGTGCCTCGGCAGGTGAAGTGGTTCGCGCCTATACCATGGTCATAAATGTGTTGGGTATTGATGAGCAGTGGCAAAACATCGAAACCGACACCAGCCTAGCGTCCGACGTGCAATTAGATTTACTGCATATGCTCATTCGTCTAGTGCGCCGCACCACAAGATGGTTCCTGCGCAACAGACGCCTAAACCTTGATTGCACTGATATTATTTCGCAATTTGCAGGGCCAATGCAGGCGGTTATTAAGCATATGCCAGAGCGTGATCAGAAAGAGTGGGTTGGGCTTTGGCAGGCTGAAAAAGCCGTTTTACTGGAGCAGGGCGTAGAGCCTGAGCTGTCCTCAAGATTGGCTGCATCCGACAGCCTGTTTTTGAGTCTGGGTATTGTGGATACTGCTTTAAAGCAGCAAAAGCCGATAGAACAGGTGGCCAAGCTGTATTTCACCTTAGGAGAGCAGCTGTCTCTAGACTGGTTTATGGCTCAGATCGTTGGTTTACAGCCAGACAATCGCTGGCAGGATCTGGCGCGTGAGTCCTATGTGGACGATCTGGAAAGCCAGCGTCGCCGATTAACCGCCAGCTTACTCGCCGGCGATATCGACAGTATCGATTCTCTGTTAGAAGATTGGCAGGTACAGCAGCAGGTACTCATTCATCGCTGGCAGTCCATGGTGCGAGATTTAC
>CAJJAS010000046.1 GCA_905182245.1 gamma proteobacterium HTCC2207
ATGACCGGTTGGTGGGCATGGGCTTGGCTGGGGATGGTGCTTATGAAGCCTAGGGCAACTGTGGCAACTGCGGTGAATATCCCTATAGTTTGCTTCACTGGCTCACCTCCGCGGGGCTGGCTACCTCATCTATTTCTTGCATTTTGATGGGGTCGTAGCCGCCAGATTTTATGGCGTCAAAAAGGGCCTCTTGATCAACCGCTTCACCTTCTCTAATGCTTACATACACGCGCTGGTTTTCAATATCGACTTTAACGCCTTCTTCAAATTGGGTGGGGTCGATAAAGGGCAGTTTGCGCAGTTTTTTGGCAATGCCAAAGGCGCAAAACTCACAGACAATGCCGTTAACATTGATTTGATAGTTTTTTGCCCAGGCTGGCATGGCGGCGGGTAGGGCGAGCAGCACAGTAAGCAGTGCTATAGCTTTGGTTTTTATAAACATGGTGTCACCTTCAATAGTTAGTTACAGATTATTTAATGGGCGAAAACGCCATTAAATGTCGCGCCATTAGGGCGCCGAAACTATGAGAGTGCGGTGATGGGGGGTCGAAAGAGTAATTCTATGGTGCGGGAAATACTGGGTATCAAAATTATGCTGGTTATGGCGGCATGATGAGTAGGGGTTGGTTGTAGTCTGTCCATGGGGAGGCTGATTACAGAGCAGTCGGAGCAGCATTGATTTAATGTGTTGGCAGATGAGTTGCCTGTTTCTTGGCTATTCGCTTCTTGGCTATTTGTTTCTAAGCCATCTGCCTCGTGGCAGGGCATGCTTGCCATTGCCTGCTGTGACTGGGCTGCGTTGCTATCGCTGCTCATGCTGTCGTTCATGGTACCGCTGCTCATGTCACCACCCATATGGCAGGTGCTGTGCGCCAGGGAGGTATTCATCAGAAATACCATCACCAGGATGTTGAGTAGGAGGGACTTATGTTTTGAGCGCGTTTTCATATGCTTATCAGACACTATCCCGAGATTTAGTTCAACAGATAGGTCGTTTAAATCATAGTTTAGGTCGCTCGTATTTGCGATACTAGACGCCTACTATTGGACTGTTGAATAAGGGGCCCGCATGTCATCACTGACCCATCTGAATACCAAGGGCGAGGCCCATATGGTTGATGTTTCCGATAAAGTAGACACAGCTCGTACGGCCATTGCTCAGTCTCTAGTTGAGTTAACGCCGGCTATTGTCGCGGCCATCACCGATGATAATCTGCCGAAGGGTGACCTGTATGCCACGGCTAGAATTGCGGGTATTCAGGCGGCCAAAAAATGTAGCGACCTAATTCCTCTGTGCCACCCCTTACCACTCTCCAAAATTACTGTGGATATTGAGCTGCAGGGCAATAGCCTTGTGATTACGGCTCTATGCAAAACCACGGGTAAAACTGGGGTTGAGATGGAGGCTTTAACTGCGGCTTCGGTGGCGGCCTTGACCGTTTACGATATGTGTAAGGGCCTAGATAAGGGCATGATTATTCGTGAGACTAAGTTGTTGAAAAAGTCTGGCGGCAAGTCTGGTGACTGGAGTGCTCAATGATTACGTTGTTGTTTTTTGGTCGTTTGGGTGACTTTGCTGTGGGTGTTCCTACAACTATGGAAGCCTCTACCCCGGCAGAGATTCGCACGCTATTGGCGGCAGATTTTCCCGCGTTGGCAAAGGAGCTTTCTGAGCCTCAGGTATTAGTGTCTGTTAATAAGATGATCGTCGACTGGGACCAGCACCTGCTCAAGGGCAGTGAAGTGGCTTTTCTGCCGCCGGTCACTGGAGGCTAAACCAACTTGCATACTATCCGCATTCAAACCGATGATTTTGATCTGGCTCAGGAATATCAATTGCTGCGCGAGCTGTCGTCGACTGTGGGCGCGGTGGTGACCTTTACGGGGCTGGTGCGGGATTTTGAGGGGGAGGGTTCGATTGAGTCTCTGTCTCTTGAACATTACCCAGGCATGACAGAGAGCTTATTGGAAGAGATTGTGGGTCAGGCTCACAAGCGCTGGAGTTTAATTGGCACTACGGTTATTCACCGTGTTGGCGAGTTGCTGCCCACAGACCAGATTGTATTTGTTGGTGTTGCTAGCCAGCATCGAGCAGATGCTTTTGAGGCGGCGCAGTTTTTAATGGACTATCTTAAGTCTAAGGCTACGTTTTGGAAGAAGGTAAGCCAAGACGGAGAGCAGCAATGGATTGAGAGTAAAGATTCGGACGCGGCTGCTGCGAATCGTTGGGATACCGACAGTGTTTAACGTCGATGGGCTAATTCTTGCTGCGGGCCGCTCTAGCAGAATGGGTTCGGTTAATAAGGTACAGGCAGTTCTAGCGGGTAAATCATTGCTTAATCATGTGATTGATCGGCTGGCACCTCAGGTGGATCAGCTGGTGATTAATGGCGATGCTGGCGTCTGCGGTGACTCAGGATATGCTTTGGTTGAGGATGCGTTTGATGGTTTTCAGGGCCCTTTAATGGGGCTTTATAGTGCCCTAAGTCGTGGTAAGAGCAGTGACAAGCTGGGGCAGGGGACATATCTAATGATGGTGCCCTGCGATGGGCCGTTTATTCCTAGTAATTTAGTGGCCGAGCTTCACCAGCAGATTGTAGAGCAGGACGCGGATGTTGCCTGTATTCGTTATCAGGGCTTTGCCCAGCCAACGTTTTCTCTCTGGCATAAGCGGGTTGCCCCTGCGGTGAAAGAGGCTATGTTGGTGAAAAAATACGGTGGTTTTAAACCGCTGTTAGCAGACTTAAATACGGTATATCTCGATTGGCCTGAGCAGTCTGTCAGTCCATTTTTTAACATTAATACAGTGGATGACTTGGCTGAAGCGGAGGGTTTGTTGTGCCGTTAAATGACCAGCAATTTATGCGCTACAGCCGCCATCTACTGATGGATGATATTGGCGAAGAAGGCCAGTTAACATTACTCAATGCCCAGGTATTAATTGTGGGTTTGGGCGGACTGGGCTGTCCGGTGAGTCTTTATTTGGCGGCGGCGGGCATTGGCTCTCTTTCGCTCTGTGATCCAGATAGAGTGGAGCTGAGTAACCTACAAAGGCAGGTATTATATAAGCCTGATGACTGCGGTGATTTTAAGGTGGACTGCGCCAAGCGGGCACTGCAGGGGTTGAACCCTGAGATAGAGATTACGGCTAATAGTGCAGAGGTATCCGCTGAGATATTGGCCGGTGACTATGATCTGGTGGTGGATTGCACAGATAACTTAGCGGCGCGTCATGTGATGAATCGCCACTGTGTGGCGCAGAAACTTGGTTTTGTGAGTGCTTCGGCGGTTGGATGGGAAGGGCAGTTGGTTGCGTTTGATTTTGGTCATAACCCTAGCCTGTGCCTAAACTGTATTATTGATCAAGACTCGCCAGAACCCATGATGAACTGCGGTAATTCTGGGGTTGTGGGACCGGTTTTGGGCACTATGGGGAGTTTGCAGGCGACCACGGTGATACGCATGTTGCTGGGGTTTTTTGCCCAGCATGGTGAGATGCAGCGTTATGATGGCAAGGCTGGGAGATGGTTAAGTTTGAATACTCAGGCGAAGGTTGGTTGTTTGGTTTGTGGGGGGTAGAGATCTTTCACTTCGTTCAAGATGACTCCAAACATTGTCATCCTGACAGAGCGTAGCGACGAGGGATCTAGAGATCTTTCACTTCGCTCAAGATGACAGTTGGCGGAGTTCGAGACGACAGTAGGATAGGTTCTAGATGACTCCTAACATTGTCATCCTGACAGAGCGTAGCGACGAGGGATCTCACTTCGTTCGAAGTAACAGCGACTAAAGATTTTTTAATTATCCAGACAGGAGTAATAGCATTGGCTCATGGTTCATCAGCCCCAAGACGTTTTGTTAAAGTTGCCGTTTTAACGGTTTCGGATACTCGCAGTCTAGATACAGATACCAGCGGTGCATTTTTACAGCAGGCTCTTGAAGCCGAAGGCCATTCTCTGGCCGACCGCAAGTTAGTTATCGACGATATTTATCAGATGCGTGCCATTGTTTCGGTATGGATCGCAGACCCAGAAGTAGAGATTATTCTGACTACTGGCGGTACCGGGTTTACCGGCCGCGATAGCACCCCTGAGGCGCTGTCACCATTATTTGATAAACATATAGAGGGCTTTGGCGAACTGTTTCGTCAGCTGTCTTACGATGAGATTGGCACTTCCACGGTACAGTCGCGCTGTTTGGCGGGGCTGTCTAATAACACCGCTATCTTCTGTGTGCCCGGTTCTACCGGCGCCTGCAAGACGGCATGGAATGGCATTATTCGTCAGCAGCTGGACAGTACTTTTCAGCCCTGTAACTTTGTTCAACACGTACGTAGAAAATCCCAATAATGCTAACTGTCGCTAATGCTATAGAAAAACTGGTTGCCGAAGCTCAGCCTGTCGCCATGGATCGTCGTCGCGCGGGTCTTGAGTCTGTGCCTGTGCCTAGTGCGCTAGGTCGAGTACTGGCCGCAGATATTACTGCAACTATGGATGTTCCGCCCGCTGCGAATAGTGCAATGGACGGTTACGCCTACTGTGCGGCAGATGCTGTTGCCAATAAATTCATTTTATCGTTAAGCCAACGAATTCCGGCAGGCACGGTGCCTGAGCCTTTGGCGCCTGAAACCGTGGCGCGAATTTTTACCGGTGGCGAGATTCCCCCCGGGGCAGACACCGTGGCCATGCAGGAAAACTGCACGGACAATGAGGGTGCGGTAACCCTCGATAAGAAAGCCAAAGCCGGTGCCAATATTCGGGCCCAGGGTCAGGATATTCAAGCGGGACAGGTTATTTTGCAGGCCGGCACTCGATTGCGGGCTCAGGAAATGGGGCTGTTATCTTCGGTGGGTATTGCCGTGGTGGATGTATTTAAGCCGCTCAAGGTCGCTATATTTTCCACTGGTGATGAGCTGGTAGAACCGGGTATGCCTCTGCATGCTGGGCAAATTTATAATTCTAACCGCGCCACTTTAATTGGTTTAATTGAATCTTTGGGCATGATTGCCGTAGATTTTGGCGTGGTGCCCGATCGCCAAGAGGCTACTGAGCATGTGTTAAAAAACGCCGCTATGCGTGGTGACGTGATTATTAGTGCCGGTGGGGTTTCTGTCGGTGAAGAGGACTATGTTAGAAAAGCCGTCGAAAAAGTGGGTTCCATGGAATTCTGGAAAGTGGCGATTAAACCCGGTAAACCATTGGCCTTTGGTCATGTGGGCACTACGCCCTTTATCGGTTTACCCGGTAATCCAGCTTCAGTCTTTGTCACCTTTATGATTCTGGCTCGACCGTTCCTAATGGCCAGCCAGGGTCAGTTAGTATCATCGCCACGCCCCCTTAAAGCAGTCGCTCAGTTTGCTAAAGAGGGCGAAACGCGGGAGGTCTATTTGCGTGGTCGCATGACCGATGAAGGAGTGGAAGTGTATCCAAACCAGAGCAGCGGTGTACTTTCTTCTGCCTGCTGGGGTGATGTCTTTGTGGTGCAAAAAAGCGGCGAATCTATCCAAGTAGGTGATCTGGTTGATGTGCTACCCTACACCTATTAGTCAGCATTAAGAGTTTGCAGTGAATACTTTATTGAAAGCCCCATCTTTAATAGACCCCTTTGGCCGCACAGTCGATTACTTGCGCCTGTCGGTCACTGACCGCTGTAATTTCCGCTGCACTTACTGCATGGCTGAGGATATGACCTTTTTGCCTCGTCAGCAGATTCTAAGTCTTGAAGAACTCCGTGATGCGGCTTCAGCCTTTGTTGAGCTTGGCGTGCGCAAGATTCGTCTAACCGGCGGTGAGCCTCTAATTAGAAGGGATATTCTTAAGTTGGTCGGCTCTTTAGCCGCCTTGCCGGGTCTTGATGAATTAACCATGACCACCAATGGTGCCTACCTGCCGAAGATGGCTCAGCCATTAAAAGAGGCGGGTATGTCGCGGATTAATATCAGTATCGACAGCCTTAAGCCGGAGCGTTTTAAAGAGCTAACTCGGGTCGGCGAACTGGAGCAGGTAATCGCTGGCATTGATGCCGCAGGTGCTGCCCAGTTTAAAAAGATTAAATTAAATGCGGTTATTCTTGCCGGTTTTAATGATGACGAAGTACTCGATCTGGCACAGTTTGCCGTTGATCGGGGCATGGATATTTCTTTTATTGAAGAAATGCCTCTGGGAGAAATCTCCTCCCATAAACGGGTAAACACCCAGATTACCAGTAGCCAAATTCGCGAGCAGCTAGATTCAAAGTTCACCCTGACCGATAGTGCCGAAACCACTGGTGGCCCCTCTCGTTATGCGCGGGTCGCTAACAGTGAATCTAAGATTGGCTTTATCTCACCTATGTCGAATAATTTCTGTGAGTCCTGTAATCGTGTGCGCATGACCGCGGAAGGGCGCTTGCTTCTCTGTCTGGGTAATGAGCATAGCCTAGATTTACGCGAGATTTTACGTGCCCATCCTGGTGATGCTGAATTATTAAAAAGTAGTATTATTACCGCGATTGCCGACAAACCTGAACGTCATTATTTTGACCCCGAGCAAGTAGATATTGTGCGTTTTATGAATATGACCGGAGGCTAGAGCCGGTGGTGTTGGAATCTATTTTTGCCTTTGAATATTCCTTTTTGTTGCTGTCTGCTATTGCCCTGATGGCCGTGCTTTACTCCTCTGTTGGTCATGGTGGTGCATCGGGTTATTTGGCGGCGATGGCACTTTGGGGCCTGTTACCTGAAGAGATGCGCCCAGCCGCATTGACCATGAATATTGTCGTTACCTCTTGGCTGCTGTTCCGCTTCCAACCTTATAAATTAATGCCCACCAAACTATTTTGGCCTCTGGTGATAGCCTCTACGCCTCTGGCGTTTGTCGGCGGATTGATAAAAATTGATGCAGAGGCCTACCGGATTTTAGTGGGTGCTATGCTGTTTTTAGCTGCAGTGCGCATGCTGATGATTAGTAAAGCGGCTGATGTTACTCGGCAACCTGACCTGGTGGTTATCGTATTGGTTGGCGCTATTCTGGGTTTTTCTGCGGGTCTAACGGGCATTGGTGGGGGCGTGTTTTTAAGTCCGATTCTACTAATTTTTGGTTGGTGTACCATTCGCCAAAGTACTGCAGTGGCTGCGGGCTTTATCTTGCTTAACTCTATCGGTGGGCTGGCAGGCTATATTGCCAGTGATCAGTCCTGGCCTATGGGCGCAGGCTGGTTGGTGATTGCTGCTTTTGTTGGCTGTTTGTTTGGTGGCGAGCTAGCCTCTCATCGCGCCTCATCGTTAACGCTGCAAAAACTGCTGGCTGCTGTATTGGCTATTGCGGCGGTAAAAATGGTCTACACCGCGCTCTAAGCTGATAGCGCCATCATTCTATAAGTCTATAGCACTAGTACTCGAGTATGTTATTCTTCTGCTAAGTATAACTATTGAACTAATGTATTTTAGCTGACTTAATGAACTCAATTATTAGCCCTAAACTGATGTCACCTTTTTCCAAAGGGCATCAACACCAGCGCAAGTTTCAGTCGATTCTGTCTGAGGCTGCTGGTCTATTCAATTGGCAGGGCTCCCGCGCCACCACGTTGTCAGACATTGCTGGCTGTATGCAACTGACCAAAACCTGCGTCTATTACTACGTTAAAACCAAAGAAGATTTGATCTACCAATGCTATGTGTCGAGTTGTGATATGTGGCTGGCTCAGGCTCAGCAAGCCAATGCATTAGAGGCTAATGGACTGGAGAAGATTGTCTCGATGGTGCGCAGACATTTTGATCAATATGTTAAGGCGCTTAACGGCGAGGCCCCCCATTTTGCCATGCTCACCGAGGTTTCATCGCTGGATGATGCCCACGCCGCGGATATAAAGGCACGCTGGGCTGAGATATTTGGCGTCTGCGAGGCAATGGTTAAACAGGGCATTGAAGAAGGTGTGATTGAAGAGCTTGATTCCGCCGTTATCTGCTCGGGAATTTTTGCCATTCCACAGTGGTTTCCGGTATGGCTCAATCGATCTCATGCGGCGAAGTCTGAGCCGGTGATTGATGCGGTGATCGATATTCTGGTCAATGGGCTGTCGGCACAGCGACATGAGTTTGCCAACATCGAATTTCCTCCACTAAATAATTTGCCCCTAGACAGCTTTGATCGCGATGTACAAAACCGAATGAAGCGCGAAGCTTTTTACCGAGTGGGCTCTATTTACTTTAATCAAAAAGGCTTTAAGGGCACGTCACTCGATGAGATTGCCAGCTCTTTGGATGTGACCAAAGGTGCGTTTTACTACCATATAAAAAACAAAGAAGAGCTTCTATATCAGTGTTTTAACCGAACTCTAGACGTTGAGGGGCTGTTGTTGAGTAAGGCTGGGCTGGTGCAGGCTACGGGCCTTAAAAAAATAGAGCTATCTCTGCGCTACCTGCTTAATGTGCAGTTTAGTGAAGAGGGTCCGCTGATTCGATATCGGGCGTTACCTTCTCTAGATGAAGAGCATCGTAAAGATATTCTTAAAGCCACCAAGAAGAACAATAAGATTCTCGGCACCTATATTGCCGAGGGTTTCGATGACGGCACATTGCGTAAAATCGATGTGGATATTGCCCAGAACGTTTTATCCGGTGCCGTTGAGGCAAGCCCAGATCTGGCAGAGTGGATGGCTGATTCTGAGATTACCAGCAGTGGGCCGGAACTGTCGGCGACGTACTTCCATCTATTTATCAATGGACTAGGTCGACGCTCAAATAACTAAATTAAAAAAATAATAAGAGTCAGATATGAGTGATTTTCTTTTTAGTACGGTTTCCGATGTGCTGTCCGGCCCAGGGTCTTCAGCGCAGCTGGGAGATATGGCTGCGGGCATGGGTATCCGGCGGGCCTTGGTGGTGACCGACCCGGGCATTATTAAGTTTGGTCTTTTGGATGCCGCGGTAGCGAACCTAGAAGCCAATAATATTGCGCTTAATATTTACGCCGATGTCGTCGCTGATCCTCCAGAATCTGTAGTGCTAGATGCTGTGCGAGCCGCTCAGGAATTTGGCTGTGATGGTGTGATTGGTTTTGGTGGTGGCAGCTCAATGGATGTTGCCAAGCTGTTAGCCGTGCTGATTAAGGGCGAGCAACCCTTGGCGGATATCTATGGGGTGGATCAAATTACCGGCGGGCGTCTGCCTCTGATTCAGGTGCCAACAACCGCGGGCACGGGTTCTGAAGCAACCATGGTGTCTATTATTACCACGGGCGAAACGACCAAGGCAGGGGTGGTGAGTCGCATGCTGCTCGCGGATAAAATTATTCTAGATGCAGGCCTCACCACAGGCCTTCCTCCGGCGGTAACGGCGGCCACTGGCATTGATGCCATGGTTCATGCCATCGAAGCCTTTACCACCAAGAACAAAAAGAACCCGCTGTCAGATATGCTGGCCCGCGAGGCTCTCCGTCTTATGGCGGGTAATATTGAAACCGCAGTTAAGCAGGGCGATAACCTTGAGGCGCGCAGTGCCATGTTGCTAGGCGCGATGTTGGCGGGCCAGGCGTTTGCCAATGCACCGGTTGCAGCCGTGCATGCGCTGGCTTATCCCTTGGGCGGTAATTACCATATTCCCCATGGCCTAAGTAACTCTCTGGTTCTGCCCCATGTACTGCGCTTTAATGGCCCAGAGGCTGGGCATCAGTATGCCGAGTTGGCATCGATTATTTTACCGGGTAAGACGTTGCCCGAAGATCCATTAGCGGTCACCGAACTATTAGCTACTTACTTTTTACAGCTGGCTGAAGACCTGGGTTTGCCCACGACATTGCGTCAGATGAGTATCGACGAGGCCGATCTGCCTATGCTCGCAGAGCAGGCTATGTTGCAACAACGTCTGCTGATTAATAATCCAAGAGATGTCAGTTTTGATGATGCTCTCGCTATTTACCAACAGGCGTTTTAGCCATGACCGAACGTGCGAATTACCCTTACTTTACCGACATCACCACTCGCTGGATGGATAATGATATCTATGGCCATGTGAACAATGTGGTCTATTACAGCTACTTTGATTCGGTGGCTAACAAGTACCTTATTGAAGAGGGCGGTTTAGATATTCAGCAGGCGAAAGTGATTGGTTTTGTGGTGGCATCTGCCTGTGAATACAAGTCGCCGATTGCTTACCCCGAGCCTATTGAAGCGGGCTTTAGGGTGAATAAGCTGGGCAATAGTTCGGTTGAATATGGCATTGCTATTTTTCAGCAGGGCCAGCCAACCGCGTCTGCGGTCGGGACCTTTACTCATGTGTTTGTGGATCGTGCTACGGATAAGTCTGTGGCTATTCCCGCGCAAATTAGACTAGCGCTTGAAGCGGTTTTAGTCGGCGAGTAACCAATTCTTAATCAAGAGCGCAGACGTATCAGACCTTCTTGAATCGTACTGGCCACAAGGCGACCGTCGCGGCTGAAGAACGACCCTCGACTAAGGCCTCGGGCATGGCTTGCGCGGGGGCTGTCCATTGCATATAGCAACCATTCATCCGCCTTAAACTTATCGTGGAACCAGATGCAGTGGTCCAGTGATGCAGGCTGAAATTTAGGATTCATAAAACTAACCCCATGTGGCAGCATTGATGTGCCCATCAAATTAAAGTCCGAGGCATAGGCAAGAATGGCCATGTGCAGTGCCGGATCTTCAGCGACACCCATGTCGGAAAGAGACCCTGCGGCCTTGATCCAGATAAGCTGCTCTGGGTCTCGTGGTACAGGGTTTTCGAAATCCAATGGCACTACTGAGCGCATTTCGATAGGCCGCAGCGCCGGACGGTTGGCGGTTGACCGAGCTTTATCTTCTTTATTTAACAACTCGGCTAACTTGGCCCAACGAGCGCTATCGTCTTCAAGGTCTTCTGGCCCTGCACAGTCGGGCATGTCGGCCTGATGAGACAGACCGGGCTCCATCACCTGAAATGACATCTCGGTATTAAAGATAGCTTTGCCCCGTTGCGAACCCACCACGCGGCGGGTGGTAAATGAACCGCCATCGCGAATCGCATCGACTTCATAGAGAATGGGCACTGACGGATCGCCGGGGCGTAAGAAATACGCATGCTGTGAATGCACCATACGATCCTGATCAACAGTGTCTTGCGCAGCGCGCATTGCCTGAGCGAATACCTGGCCACCAAAAACCCGCTTGTTCTTAGTTTTAGCGGTGATACCTCGATAGATATTAGTATCAATTTTTTCCAGTGATAGAACATCTAATAGTTGCTGTAGTGCTTCGCTCATGCAATCTGTTTCCTAGTGCTGTTTCGTGTTTGAAAAGGACTTAGTTATTTGACGAATCTATTGATCTGCAACCTTAACCACTAGCTTGCCAAAGTTTTTGCCGCTAAATAACCAGCTGAAATATTCTGGCGCTCTTTCCAAGCCATCAACGATGGTTTCCTGATACTTGAGTTCACCGCTGGTTACCCAGTCTGTGAGTGCTTTATTGGCTTCAGCATATTCATTCATGTAATCAAATACCAAGAAGAATTTATGGGCTGGTGGTGTTTCTAACTCACCAAAAATATGGAAGGGCGTGCGCGCCGTCGTAATATCTCTGGTGTTGTAGTTGGAGATAAAGCCACAGATAGGCACGCGTGAGCCTGGATTTAATTGCTTGGCAACGGCTTCACTGACGGCACCACCAACAGATTCAAAGTAGATATCAATGCCATTGGGGCAGGCAGCTGCAAGGGCTGCGTCTAAATCATCGGACTTGTAATCGACGACCTCATCAAACCCCAGCTCGTCTTTGACATAGGCGCATTTCTTCTCGCCACCGGCAACACCCACAACATGTAAGCCGAGCTTCTTACCAATTTGACCCACCACTGAGCCAACGGCACCAGAGGCGGCAGAGACAACCAATGTTTCGCCAGCTTTGGGCTTGCCTTCACTTTGCAGACCGAAGTAAGCAGTGCGGCCGGGCATGCCACAGACACCCAGATAGGCAGAGAGAGGCACTAGGTCGGCATCTACCTTGTAGGTCATTGGATCTTTGGCGTCGGAGACGAAATACTCCTGCCAGCCAGAGCGCGAGCAGACGTGGTCGCCCACGGCATAGAGGTCAGATTTGGATTCAACCACAACACCAGCAGTTTCTCCGGCCATTACTTCGCCAATTGCCACTGGGTCAGCATAGGATTTGGCTTCGCTCATACGGCCGCGCATATAGGGGTCGAGTGAGAGGTAGAGAGTTTTGATTAAAACCTGGCCCTCTTCAAGTCCGCCAATATCGGTGGTTTCGAGTCTAAAGTTGTCGGCGACGGGCTCGCCAACTGGGCGGCTTGCTAGAACAATGCTTTTGTTGCTGTAGTTAGTCATATTTCCCTCTGAGTCTTAGTTTTATTATTGGTCGATTACGGGCCATATCTAATGACTTTTTCCAGACCAGTCAGGGTACCTGAAACCGTCTTATAAGCCACGCGAATACCCGCCTTTTGTTGTGTGATACTTGAAAGTTACAATAACATACTGTAAGTTCAATTCATCAAAATAATCCAGAATAACCGACTCGACAGTCGGACTTTAAACCCTTTCGGACTGTGCAATACAGCAGGAGACAAATGTGAGTAATTTACAAGCTTTCAGGCAAGAAACCCGGGACTGGCTAGAACAGAACTGCCCCCAGTCAATGCGCCATTCAACCCCAGGTGGAGACGATGCCTGCTGGGGTGGTCGCAACTACAAGTTTTCTAGCGAAGACCAGAAGTTGTGGATGGACCGCATGGCAGCCAAAGGCTGGACTGCGCCAGACTGGCCCACTGAATATGGTGGCGGCGGTTTAGAGAAAGCGGAACACAAAATATTAAAAGAAGAGTTGTTGAGCATTAATGCCCGTTCACCCCTAGATAGTTTTGGTATCTGGATGATTGGGCCTGCGCTGCTTAAATTTGGTTCTGAAGCGCTAAAAGAACAGCACTTGCCACCTATAGTTCGCGGCGAGATTCGCTGGTGTCAGGGTTATTCTGAACCTGGTGCTGGTTCAGATTTGGCGGGCCTACAGTCTAAGGGCGTTGATATGGGCGATCACTTTATCGCCAATGGTCAAAAGGTATGGACCTCTTACGGCGATAAAGCCGACTGGATGTTTTGCCTGCTGCGCACAGATTCCGAAGCCAAGAAGCAAATGGGCATCAGTCTGGTGCTTTTCGATATGGAAACTCCCGGCGTAACACCTAAGCCGATCAAACTTATTTCGGGTAGCTCGCCGTTCTGCGAAACCTTCCTCGACGATGTTCGTGTTGAAAAAGATCAGGTAGTGGGCGACATAAACCATGGTTGGACCATTGCTAAGTATCTACTGACTCACGAGCGCGAGATGATTGGCGGCATGGGTTCAGCAGAAATTGGTGGCGAAAGCCTAGGCCAGCTTGCAGCAAAAACTCTGGGTGTTGAACATGGCCGCATGAACAACCCAATGTTGCGTGCAGAAGTAGCCACATGGGAAATTGATGGAGCCTGCTTTGGCTTAACGGCAGAGCGTGTAACTGACGAAGTTAAATCCGGTCAGGGTGTAGGTGCTACGTCGGCAATGCTTAAATATTATGGCACAGAGCTAAACAAGCGTCGCTTCGAAACATTGCTCAAGATCCACGGCAGCGATGGTGTGGTCTGGAATGGTGAGGCTTCAAAGGGTGGCTGGTTGCCGCGCACCTGGTTGCGTACTAAGGGTAATTCAATCGAAGGCGGAACCTCAGAGATTCAGCTGAACGTAATCGCTAAAAACATCCTCGGCCTCGGTTAGTAGCATTGGCCTAGATGGATTTCCCTAGATGGATTTCCCGAGATGAAAAGCAAGTGCACTAACAGAATTTAAAGGTATAGAGTCATGGCATTAGTATTAAACGAAGAGCAGCAGATGCTCAAAGAATCAGCCCAGGGTTTCCTGGCTGAGTTTGCCCCAATCGCAGAGCTGCGCAAGCAGCGCGATGCAGGCAGCCAAACCGGATACGCCGATAACCTTTGGGGTCAGATGACCGATATGGGTTGGGCGGCAATTTTGGTTCCAGAAGCTTACGGTGGGCTGGAGTTTGGCCATGTGGGAATGGGTCAGATTGTTGAACAAACCGGTCGTACATTAACCGCCTCACCACTTTTTGCCACAGCAGTACTGGGCGTAACAGCAATTAATGCAGCGGGCAGCGAAGCGCAGAAAACAGAATTACTGGGCGCTATTGCCGGTGGCGAAATCACCACGGCACTGGCGGTTGATGAGAAAATCCATCATACACCCACTCAGATCAGTATGGCAGCGGTTAAACAGGGCGGAGGCTATGTATTGAATGGCGCCAAACGTTTTGTGGCTGACGGCAGCACTGCTGATAAGCTTATTGTTGCGGCCAGAACATCCGGTGAAGCTGGAGATATGCAAGGCATCAGCCTGTTTGTTGTGGATCGTACCGCAGCTGGTGTTGAGGTTGAGCGTGTTGAAATGACCGATACCCGCAACTACGCCAACATCAACTTTAGTAATGTAGAGGTGGCCGAGGCCGCACTACTGGGTGAAGAGGGTAAGGGCTTTAAAGCGCTTTCCACCACGCTGGATGCCGGTAACATTTATCTGTCGGCTGAGCTTCTGGGTATGGCCCAGCAGAGCTTTGAGATGACATTGCAATATTTAAAAGAGCGCAAGCAGTTTGGTGTCCTGATTGGTTCGTTTCAGGCACTGCAACATCGTGCGGCGGACTGGTGGAGCCAGGTTGAGCTATGTAAGTCAGTGGTATTAAAGTCGTTACAGGCGATGGACGAAGGGGATAAACGCGCCCCAGTTCTGGCCAGTGTGGCTAAAGCCAAGCTTTGTGAAGTGGCTGAGCTGTCTACCAATGAGGCGATTCAGATGCACGCCGGTATTGGTATGACCGATGAATATGATATTGGCTTCTTTATTAAACGCTCACGTCCAGCACAGATGATGTTTGGTGATAATAGTTACCATACAGATCGTTTCGCACTGCTGAGCGGGTACTAAGTAAAAAAGATAACAGACGGGGTGGTCAGAAATGATGCCCCGTTTTTGTTTCAGGCTGTATTAGAATAGTCTTCTAATTAAGATAGCCTGCTAGCCAAAGACGATACCCAAATTACAGAACACTAAAAATTCATAATAAGAAGGATAAGAACAATGGACTTAGGTATTAGCGACAAGGTCAAACCCATACTCGAAGAAGTAAAACATTTTATTGATACAGAAATTCTGCCCTTAGAAGCCGAGTATCATGCCGAGGTCGCTAAAGGCGACCGCTGGACCTATACCGAGCGTCAGACCGAAATTCTAGAGAGCCTAAAAGATCAGGCCAAAGCTAAGAACCTATGGAATTTCTTTCTTACCCATTTTGAAGGCGGCCATGGTTTAAACACTGTTGAGTATGCCTATATTGCAGAAGAGACAGGTCGTTCGCACCTTGCTCCTGAGGTCTTTAACTGTGCTGCCCCAGATACGGGCAACATGGAAGTGCTGGCTCGCTATTGCACTGAAGAGCAAAAAGAGATGTGGTTAAAGCCACTTCTAGCCGGTGAAATTCGTTCTGCTTACGCCATGACTGAGCCGGATGTTGCCTCATCTGATGCGACTAATATTGCTTTGTCCTGTGTTGCTGACGGCGATGAGTGGGTACTTAATGGTGAGAAAATCTGGATATCTGGCGCCGGTGATCCGCGCTGTAAGATTCTGATTGTGATGGTTAACACTAACCCAGACGCACCGCGTCACTCACGTCATTCGCAAGTACTGGTTCCCTTCGAAACGCCTGGTGTACAAAACCTGCGCGCGATGGAAATTTTTAATATTGATGATGCGCCCCATGGCCATATGCATATGCGTTTCACCGATGTGCGTGTGCCTAAAGAAAATATGATCCTTGGCGAAGGCCGCGGTTTTGAAGTGGCGCAGGGGCGTTTAGGGCCTGGCCGTATTCACCACTGCATGCGTTCAATTGGTTTAGCTGAAGCTGCATTAAAGCTGATGACTAAGCGTTCATTAGAGCGTGAAGCCTTTGGTCGTCCTCTGGCTAAGCTGGGTGGCAATGTGGATATTATTGCTCAGGCGCGTATTGATATTGAAATGACTCGACTACTTTGCCTTAAAGCTGCTTGGCTGATGGACAATGTAGGAACCGATGCGGCACAGCCTTATATCTCAATGATTAAAGTTGCTGCACCGAGCATGGCGCTGAAAATTATCGATGAAGCCATGCAGATGTACGGTGGTTTAGGTCTGTCTCAGGATACGCCTCTGGCAATCTGGTATGGCGCTCAGCGCACTCTACGATTTGCTGATGGCCCAGATGCCGTTCACCGTATGGTGATTGGACGTCGCGAATTTAAACAGTACATGTAAGGAAATAACCGATGACCATTAGATACGATGATCAAGTTGCCATAGTTACAGGCTCTGGCAATGGCCTGGGTCGTTCCCATGCACTGGCGCTCGCTGCACGGGGTGCCAAGGTGGTGGTTAATGACCTAGGTGGTTCGGTCAATGGTGATGGCGGCTCAAGCGATGCGGCAATGGAAACCGTTGCCATGATCGAAGCCGCCGGTGGCGAAGCAATTGCTAATGGTGCCAATGTTGCAAAAATGGATGAAGTTGAAGCCATGGTTGCACAGGCTGTCGCGAAGTGGGGTCGGGTTGATATTCTGGTGAACAATGCCGGAATTCTTCGCGATAAAAGCTTTGTCAAAATGGGCATGGACGACTTTAAGCTAGTCGTCGATGTGCATCTGATGGGTTCTGCCAACTGCTCCAAAGCAGTTTGGGCACTCATGCGCGAGCAGGGCTATGGCCGCATTGTGATGACCACCTCTTCAAGTGGTATGTACGGTAACTTCGGTCAGGCAAACTATGGCGCAGCAAAAATGGCCGTAGTGGGTTTAATGAATACGCTCTGTATAGAGGGTGAAAAGTATAATGTTAAGGTTAACTGCCTGTCTCCGACTGCGGGTACTCGTATGTTAGAAGGGCTTGTTACCGAAGAGCAGTCTGAGATTATGACCGTTGAATCTGTGACCGCTGGGTTGTTAACCCTCTGTGATACTGATGCGCCCAACCGTTCGATTCTCTGTGCCGGTGCCGGTGGTTATGCGCGCACTCATATCTATGAGACCGATGGTATTTATCTGCCGCCGGAAGCCCAGACCGCAGAAAATGTGCGGGCTCATATGGATGCGATTGATAACCCCGAAGGTGAGCAGGTCTTGATTGGTGGATTCCAACAAACCAATAAGTTTGTCGCCAAAGCCGCTGCTTATCGTGAAGAACAAAAATAATAATTAATTGATCAGGACAGAATTATGAAAGCGTTAGTATGTAATGAGTTTGGACCCACAGAAAATTTGACCCTCGAAGAGCGCCCGGTACCAACCCCAGGTAAAGGCGAGATTCTGATTGATATCAAAGCCGCTGGCGTAAACTTTCCCGACGTTTTAACCGTGCAGGGCAAGTATCAGTTTAAGCCAGAGCTGCCGTTTATTCCCGGCGCAGAAGTTTCCGGTGTTGTTACTGAACTGGGGGAGGGTGTCACTAGCCATAAAGTCGGCGACAAGGTTGTCTCAATGCTTCAGGTTGGCGGATTTTCTGAGCATTGCGTAAGCTCAGAGCACTCCTCGTTCGGCATGGGCAAGACCATGTCCTTTGAGCAGTCTGCAGGTTTTGCCATTACCTATGGCACCTCTTACTACGCGTTAAAGCAGCAAGCTAAAATTCAGCCCGGCGAAACATTGCTGGTACTGGGTGCCGCTGGTGGCGTGGGTATTGCGACCATTCAAATTGCTAAGGCGATGGGTGTAACCGTTATTGCAGCCGCCTCTACAGAAGAGAAACTAGATTTTGCCTGTGAAGCCGGCGCAGATATGCGTATTAACTATTCTGACGAAAACTTAAAAGATAAGGTTAAAGAGCTTACTGGCGGTAAGGGCGTAGATGTTATCTATGATCCCGTTGGCGGCGATTTCTCCGAGCAGGCCTTTAGAGCAATTGGCTGGGGCGGTCGTTTCCTAGTGATTGGTTTTGCGTCTGGTCCCATTCCAGCTATACCGCTTAACTTGATGTTGCTTAAGGGCGCGTCAGTGGTAGGTGTGTTTTGGGGTGCTTGGGTAGCTAGATTCCCGTTGGAGTCGCGTACTAACTTTGATGAGCTGATTACTATGATTGATGGCGGCCAGTTTTCGCCACTGGTGACTGAGGTTTATTCACTGGATGATTATAAGGATGCGTTTGCGTCTATTTCTGAGCGTCGCGCGAAGGGTAAGGTTATTTTGTCGATGGGCTGAAAAGATGGACCCCAGCGGGATGTACGTCACCTAGCGAAGGAACGTCACCCCAGCGAAGGCTG